>DATGBT010000098.1:0-6592 GCA_035312505.1 Balneolaceae bacterium
CTTGGCCCACCCATAACATTTCCCTTCATCTCGATGATTACGCATCCATACTTTTCAGTTACATTCGTTTTCATAACAGTCTGTTTTTTTGGTTAAAAGGTTAAAAGAATCCCTAATCATGATTAACACGATATAAGAAAAGATTAAATATTACAATATTTATTGACCTAATTTTAAATAAAGAAAATCCAGAGAGCTTTAAAAACACGCTTTTTCCACTCAATCCACGTCCGTTTAGTTCTCTGGCAATGAATACAATGTTAATTCACAACATCAAGAAGTTCCTCTACAGCTCTTTCAAGCTGTTGGTCTCGGCCTTCGTTCACTACACCCGGCATGTTTTTCACGCGAATAATCGGCTCCGTCTGGTTATTCTCCATCCATTCATCACTCATATTTCGCGCGCTTACGGGCACCACACCCCAAACCATACCGTTTGGCAAGCGTTCCCAGCCTGCAAAGCTGCATGTACCCGGAACGGGCATACCGACCGTTAAACCGATTTCCAGTTCGGTGTAGGCACTTGCATAGCAGTGGCCGTCGGAGTACATCGCTTCGTTAATCAGAGAGAGTGTTGGCTTTGTCCATCGTGAGGTTGGCTCGCCACCCACATCTTTCGCCGCAGTTGCATACGTATTAAATTCAACTCCGGTAAAGAACATGGCAAGGTCGGCAACCAGATCACCTCCTCCGTTAAAGCGGGTATCAACTACAACGGCATCACGATCGCTATACTTTCCCAGCATCTCTTCAATCACGTTGCGGTATGGACCATCTCCCATACCGGGAATGTGCACATATCCCAAGCGTCCTTCACTTTTTTCATCAACCTCTTTCTCGTTAATGTGCACATATCGTCTGTAAAGCAACGAACGCTCTGCACCCTGGCTAATTGGTTTCACCGTAATTTGTTTACGGTTGTCGCCGTCAGCACTGGTAAGCTCAAGTAATACAAACTGATCGGCTTTGCGGTTCAGAAAACGTGCCACATCCGTATCAGCCGACACCGTTTCACCGTCAATTTTTTCGATAATCATGCCGGGCCCGATATCAAATTTTGCTTTATCGAGTGGCCCGCCCTCTATAACCTCTGTAATCAAAATTCCATCCCCTTCGTAATCATAATCCATAAAAATTCCCAGAGATGCGGTTTCATCCGCATTATCAATGCTTCTGCTGTAGCGCGCACCCGCGTGGCTTACGTTCAGCTCACCAATCATTTCAGAGACCATTTCTGCAAATTCGTATGTATTGCCGATATGCGGCAAGTATTTTTGATACTCTTCATAGAGCAGATCCCAGTCGTTGCCGTGAAATGTCGGCTCATAAAAAATATTTTTTGTTCTGATGTAGATGTGCTCAAACAGATGCTCGCGCTCTTTTTGCTCATCATACATCATTTCGCCGGAGATTTCGATGGATGATGAACTTCCCGCGCTCACATCCAATTTTGATACCCGTCCGCGACTTAACAGGTAGAGATTTTCCATTTTCTTATCCCACTGCAAACTACCGAAACCGGTATTCAGCTTAATCAGCATCTTGGTATCTTTTGTGCGCAGATCTGTTTCCCAAAGGTTGTAATCATCTTCAAACTGGGAGAGGTAATAGAGCTTGCCGCCATCTTTTGATAATACTGCATCACTCAGATAGCTCGAATGGATGGTAAGCCGTGCTGTCTGCTCCTTCATTTTATCCTTATCGAATGTCAGATCAGCCGTGCTTTCTTCCGGTTTTTCATCTTCTGTATCCGAATCATCACCCTCTTCTTTCTCTTTCTGAGCCTTTTCAATTTCCTGCATCAGCTTGTGCTCTTCCTCGCTCATGTTGAATTTATCCCACTCTTCCTGGGTAAAAAACATGGCATACACATCCCGCTCAGACCTTCCGCTTGTGGCATAGCTTTTCAAACCATCGCGATTACTGAACCAGATCATCTGTTTGCCATCATTCATCCATTTGGGGGTGGAATCGTCGTAACCACTTTCGGTTAGATTGATACGTTCACTTCCATCCGCAGAAAGCAAAAGCACTTCACTGTTGTGCAATACTTTATTCCAGCCGAAAAGCAGCCATTTACTATCCGGGCTCCAGGTAAAGTACTTGTCGCCATCGCCCATATGAAACAGATCCTCTGGCGTCATCAGGTCAACAGTTTCTTTCGACTCCATATCCATCACCCGCAGAGTACGCCTGTCAGCCACATAGGCCAGCTTTTCGCCATCGGGAGAAAATGAGGGCAGGTAATTATCCACGTCTGTACGTACCAGCTCTTCTTCCTCAAGCAGTGTTGCAGCGTAGAAAAATGGTTCTTCATCTCTCACTTTCTTGGTTTGATAGATACTCCATCGCCCATCCCGTTCACTGGCATACACGATACTCTCTCCATCGGGAGCAAACGTAACAAAAGCTTCAGATTCGGGTGTGTTGGTGATGCGTTTTGTAAGCGATCCGTCCACTGTCGTAACAAAAACTTCGCCACGGGCCACAAATGCCATCTCTTTACCATCAGGCGAAATGGCCATCTCATTTACACCACCGTTAATTGTGATGAATTTGTCGCTGTTATTTACATTTTGCGTTCGAATAGTTACATCCACTTTTTGTGGTTCAGCTCCTTCCCTCATGGTATATAACTCGCCATCGTAGCCGAAAGCAAGCGTACCGCTGCCATAACTCAAAAATCGCACCGGGTGAAATGTAAAGTTCGTTAGCTGTTCAGACTCACCCTGCTCCATCGAATATTTATGAATATTGAATGAACCGCTCTCTTCACTCAGGTAATAAAACGCCTGCTCATCTTCAGTAAACACCGGCTGGCGATCTTCCCCCTCAAAGTCAATGATCATGGTGTGCTCACCACTTTCCGAGTCAAACATCCAGATATCTCTTGTTATGGATGACGTGTGATGTTTTCTCCACTCGTTCTCACCGCCTTTTTTGTCGTGATAGAGCATGGTTGATCCATCCGAACTTAACTGTACATACTCAGCAGGAATGGTAAATACCTGATCCACCCGGCCGCCCTCTACCGGAACGGAGTAGAGTTCAGGTTGCGAGCCGGCAGGAAACTGTCGGTGCTCAGCAATATCCAGCCTTGCTGCACCAAAAAGTACAGCGGCATCATCATCCGAAAATGAATAGGGATGTTCATCCGCAGAGTGGAATGTCAGTCGATCGGCTGGCCCGCCCTCAGCATCCATCACGTAAACATCAAAATTTCCGTACCTGTCGGATGCAAACGCTATCTGCGAGCCGTCACTGCTCCAAACCGGCATAAAATCATGCGCTTCATGAAAGGTGATCTGACGGGCTTCTCCGCCTCCGGTACCTACCAGGTAAAGATCACCCTTATATGTGAATACAATGTCTGACCCGTCAGGTGAAATAGCCTGATAGCGAATCCAACCTGGATTTTCCTGTGCAAAAAGAAAAAGGGGACTCAGAATGCACAACAATAGCGTAGCAAAAGTTTTCATATAAAATTTTTATTCGTTCAGTTACAAATGAAATTACCAGTCAGAAATATACTAAAACAGAAAGTCCTTTTTATCAGTTAAGAGCTCTTGTAATGTTGTTTTACAATAAAGGGCTGCTATTTTTGAATTTTGGACATATATCACAGAAAAAGTCCAAACATTTGATTGAAAAGTCCAAATAACTTTTATATCCCTCTTTTATATTAAAAAACAGTTTTTGCTGATTAAGGTCCTTACAAAGAACCATATATACGTAACAACTCAATAATAGAGAATGTAGACAGTATTCGGACAACCTTTCACTCGTTTTTCGTTACCTGCTGCTATAATATAAACCTGCTAAATATTTATCTGATGGAACCTACTTCACCCGAATCCACAGCTGTCCAACCAACAGCCAACGTTGTTACATACCTCGCAACCCGGCTTCAGCAGCTTGGCGTAAATCACCTGTTTTCTGTTCCCGGCGACTATACCAGCGATTTGCTTGAAATTATTGACACATCCAAAATACTGAAACGTATTGGGAACTGTAACGAATTAAATGCCGGCTATGCAGCCGATGGATACTCCCGCATTAACGGTCTGGGCGCTGTGGCGGTAACAACGGGTGTTGGATCATTCAGCCTTCTTAATGCCATTGGAGGATCATTTGTGGAAGATATACCTGTGGTTGCCATTATTGGGACACTCAGCAACACCAAGTACCTGGATGAGGTGAACGGAGCTGAACTCTACCATCATAATGTTGGGTCTGATGATGCAAATATAGCTATCTACGATAAAGTGACCGTGGCATTCGAAAAGATCACCAATCCCCTTAACGCCCCGGCTCAGATCGATGCTGCCTTAACGGCATGCATCAGCCATAAAAAACCGGTGGCCATCGAAATAACGGAAGACTGCTATTACATGCCCTGCCCACCGCCACCCAAAGAAAAATTATTGCCTGTCCCAAATTACGAATCTATCGAAACGCTTCGGGAGATGGCCTCCAAAACTCCGCCTAATAAATATGCCAAGCAAATCGTAGACGCTTTAGATGGTTCAGCAAAAACAACTGGTGCAGCACCGTCAATTTACGAAAAACTGTGTGCCAGCAAAGCGCCGGTGCTATGGATCGGAAAAGAGATAGCGACATATGGCCTTCAGGATAAGTTTCTAACTCTGCTGAATAAGATTCAGGCTCCGTATGCCAACAGCCTTCTCGGCAAGGCAATTATCCCGGAAGACAACCCGTGGTTTATAGGCCTGCACGATGGAGTATTTACCTCCGACTACACAAATCAGTTTTTGAACAAAAGCGATCTGGTCATTGGCTTAGGGGTCTGGAATACCGATCTGAATGAATTTGGAATCACAAATTCAAATGTTGGTATCATAAGCGACATTGACGCATCCCGAAATATGGTAAAAGCGGGTGATGAACTCTATGTACAGGTATCTCTTTCCAACCTGCTGGATAAACTTATCAGCCTGATTGACGAGAAGGGTTATAATCCGGTTTGGCAAAAACCAACACCCCCGACAACTCCCGCACCACCATCTCCTTCTGATCCAATCGGCTACGACAGCTTCTATGCTGTTCTCGATTCGTTTGTGACGCCCAACCATGTTGTGATGGCCGATGTTGGTCTCTCAACATTTGGAGGAACATCTTCTCTGAAAATTACGCGTCCAAACGGTATTCAGGCTCAAAATATCTGGGCGTCTATTGGCTGGAGTGTTCCGGCAGGACTTGGGGCCTCGTATACAGAAGACACAAGAGCAATTGTCGTTGTTGGAGATGGCGCTTTTAAACTCACCTGCCAGGCCATATCAACAATGGTAATGGAAAGTAGAAGCACCGTGGTCTTTGTGCTGAACAACAAAGTGTATGGTGTGGAGCAGATGTTACTTGACCCGGCCCCCTACAAAGCCGGATCAACCGACCCATTCGAAGATGCTAATGTCCTGCAGGAGTGGGACTATGTAAGCCTGATGAAAGCATATTCAAACAATGCTCCAAATGCGCAAAGCGCAAATGTCAACACTGTTCAGGATCTCCATAATGTACTCGAAACCATCAATAACAATCCGAATTCCACTTTTCTCGTAAACATCAACTTAGACGAAAGAGACTACCCCAAAGCGTGGTCCATGTTTGTTAATAAATAACCTTCAAATTTTTAAGAATATGAGCAATCAAACCACACACTCGGATATTCTGATCGTTGGCGCCGGCATGAGCGGGCTTTTTGCTGCCTGGAGACTTTTAACCAATGATTCTTCGCGTAAGATTACAATCGTAGAAAAGCTGGGGCGTACCGGTGGCCGTCTGCAAACCACGTTTGTGGACATCAATGGCAAAGACGGCAAAGCCTACAAAGTTCATGATGAGGAAGGAGGCATGCGCTTTGTACCTGAAGAGTCGGGACAAATGCAGCACCTCTGGAAGCTGATAAACAATATGAACAGCGCTGGCTACGGACTGAATCCCGTGGATTTTGTGATGGGCGACAGTAATAACCGTTATCATATCCGCGGAAGATCATTTACTCAGCAGGATGTTACCGACAGCAATCAAAAAATATGGTCTGAGCTATTTAATCTTTCCTCAGATGAACAGGGCAAAAATCCATCTGAGATTTTAGGGGAAGTTGTATCTGATATTATGGTGCAGAATTATAAACAGCCCGACTATCGCCCAAAATCCCCCTCAGACTGGATTGAATTCAGAAATACCTTCACCTACAACGATTACAACGGTAAGCCGGTCATTATTAATAAATGGGGTTTCTGGAGTATGCTCCGCAAATATGGGCTCACCCAGGAGTGCATCGAAATGCTAAGCCATGTACTCGGTTTTATGGGGCCATTCCAGGACAATATCAATGCCGGTGAAGGTCTGCAGATTCTGTTTGATTTTCCCAAACCCGACAAAACCCAGTTCAAAACACTTGAAAATGGATTTGAAGCCCTACCTGATGCCCTTGAAAGTGAAATCAAAAAGAAGCACGGATCATTTTATCTGTCCACGCGGATTGAGAGTCTGTCAAAACAAAATGGGACCTATTCAGCCGCCTGCGTAAATGTTGAAACCGGAGCCAATTCGACATTTACCGCCGACAAGG
>DATGBT010000099.1:0-6891 GCA_035312505.1 Balneolaceae bacterium
GAACAGGAAATCCTGAAAAACTGGGTTGAGGCCGGCGGAACCCTGGTGGCAACGGAACAGTCTGCATTCGCCATGACCAAAGACAACACAAAGTTTACAAATGTGGAAATGGTTCAGGCTGAGAGGGATTCGGCTGAAGAGTCAATGGACCCAGCGGCATTCACTCCCTATGAATCCCGTACTGACAGCTCCGGACTTCGCAGAATTCCCGGCGCGGCGTTTCATTCACATCTGGACATCAGCAATCCGCTCGCTTTCGGCCTCAAAGAGCAGCTCTACAGCCTCACCTACACCACAGATCAGCTCAAACCCTCGAGCAGCTATCAGGTTGTGGGTTACTACGACGATGATGCCTCCGGGCTTCTTGCATCTGGGTATGCATCACAAGAAAACCTGCAAAAGGCGGCCGGGAACGCATTTGCAGCTGTTGCGCCGATGGGACGCGGAAACGTGGTTCTGATTACAGACAATACCCAGTACCGAATGTTCTGGAGAGGCCCCGAACGTCTTTTAATCAACGCAGTAATGCTTGTCGGAGCCATGTAATGATATGTGCTCCATTTATTAGCAGTTTTAACTATCGTTTTTTTTAACAATATTCCTGAAATGGAAGAGCCCTTGCTCTTATACCCTTTCACGAATCGAAACTGTTATGAACCGATATAAAACTGAGGTTAAATGGAGCATCATTTTTGTGGTTGTAATGCTTCTCTGGATGGGGTTTGAACGACTGATTGGACTGCATGATGAACATATTGCCAATCATGCGATATACACAAATTTCTTTGCGATCTTTGCCATTGCCGTGTATGTGTTTGCGCTGCGAGACAAAAAAAAGACCCATTATGGGGGTGAAATGACATGGAATCAGGGGTTTATGACCGGCCTCATCATCACGATTATTGTCGCATTGCTTACTCCTCTTGTTCAGTGGATAACCCATACGATCATTACACCTGATTTCTTTGAAAACATCAGAGCTTATTCGGTTGAGCAAGGCATGATGACACAGGAAGAAGCAGAAGGATACTTTTCTTTATCCGGCTACATCGTTCAGAGCATGATCGGAGCGTTGGGGATGGGAATCATCACTTCTGCAATTGTTGCCTTTTTTACCCGCACGAAACGTACCTGAGTAAATAGCAGGTACTCTCATCATCGCCTTGTAAAATAAATATCATAGTGATTATCTATGTGATTATCAGGCTGCCATTTTAGTATTTTCTCTTGTTAACCTAACGAATCTCAATAAACAAATTAGGATGGATAAGAAAGACACCCAACATTCAAACAGTGGTTACACCAACGAAAGCAAGTGTCCATTTCATAATGGAGCTTCAATTGATACAGCCGGCAGCGGAACCCAAAATCGTGACTGGTGGCCGAACAAATTATCTCTGGATATTCTCAGGCAACACTCCGAACTGTCCAACCCGATGGATGAGGATTTTGACTATGCTAAAGAATTCAATTCTCTGGATTTGGATTCTGTTAAAAAAGACCTTACTGACCTGATGACCGACTCACAGGACTGGTGGCCGGCAGACTGGGGCCATTACGGGCCGCTCTTTATCCGGATGGCATGGCACAGTGCAGGGACCTATCGCGTTGCTGACGGCCGTGGCGGCGGCTCTACCGGCAATCAGCGGTATGCACCTCTTAACAGCTGGCCCGACAATGTTAGTCTTGACAAGGCGCGCCGGTTGCTCTGGCCGATCAAGCAGAAATATGGAAAGAAAATTTCCTGGGCAGACCTCATGATTTTGGCGGGCAATGTAGCGCTCGAATCGATGGGTTTTGAAACCTTTGGTTTTGGCGGCGGCCGCAAAGATGTATGGCAGCCGGAAGTGGATATCAACTGGGGCCCGGAACATGAATGGCTGGGAGATGAGCGGCACAGCGACGACGGAAATCTCCAGGGACGGCTTGCAGCCGATCACATGGGTCTGATCTACGTGAATCCCGAAGGCCCGAACGGAGTGCCCGACCCGAAAAAATCAGCCAAATATATTCGACAATCGTTTAAACGAATGGCAATGAACGACGAGGAAACCGTTGCTCTGATTGCCGGCGGACACACATTCGGAAAAGTTCACGGTGCAGCCCCTGAAGAACATCTTGCCGATGATCCTGAAAAAGCTCCGATTGAAATGCAGGGCTTTGGGTGGCAGAATAGCTTCCGTTCAGGTAAAGGAGCGGATACCATTACCAGCGGCCTGGAAGGCACATGGACCCAGAAGCCTACCGAATGGAGCATGCTTTATCTTGAGAATCTGTTTAATTACGACTGGGAGCTTGAAAAAGGTCCCGGCGGTAAGTGGCAGTGGAAAGCAACAAATGAAGAGGCTCAAAACACCATACCAGATGCCCATGATCCGGAGAAGAAAACAACTCCTTTCATGCTTACCACAGACCTGGCCCTTAAAGAAGATCCGGCCTATGAGAAGATTTCGCGCAGGTTTCTTGAAAACCCGGACGAATTTGCAGATGCTTTTGCACGCGCATGGTATAAGCTAACCCACCGTGATATGGGACCCAAAAATCTGCTTCTGGGGCCTGAAGTGCCCGAAGAAGAACTTCTTTGGCAAGACCCGATACCTGAAGTGGAAAATGAGCTGATTGACGACGAGGATATTGACGTCCTGAAAGCCAGAATTCTTGATTCGGGACTTACAGTTTCAGAATTGGTTTCCACTGCCTGGGCTTCTGCTTCAACATTCCGCGGAACCGACAAACGCGGTGGTGCCAACGGCGCCCGTATCCGGCTCGCCCCGCAGAAAGACTGGGAAGTGAACAATCCCGATCAGCTTTCGAAAGTTTTAAATACGCTTGAAAAAATTCAGTCAGATTTCAATGATGCACAGTCTGGTGATAAAAAAGTTTCGATCGCCGACATGATCGTTTTGGGTGGATGTGCAGCAATTGAAAAAGCGACTAAAAAGGCCGGCCATGATATCACCGTTCCGTTTACACCGGGCCGTACAGATGCTTCTGACGATCAAACCGACGAAGAATCGTTTGGATGGCTTAAGCCTCATGCCGATGGATTCCGTAACTACTTCAACACCATAAGGGATGCTATGGAAGAGGAGATGCTAATAGACAGATCACAGCTGATGACCCTTACGGCTCCTGAAATGACCGTGCTGGTAGGCGGAATGCGTGTGCTTGACACCAACTGGGATGGTTCCAGCCACGGTGTATTCACCGATAGGCCGGGAACACTCACCAACGATTTCTTCCTGAACCTTCTCGACCTGAGCAACGAATGGAAGGCCGTCTCAGAAGACCGCCGGATATTTGAAGGGCTCGACCGGGATACCAAAGAGGTGAAATGGACAGCTACCCGTTCTGACCTCATCTTCGGATCCAACTCTGAACTCAGGGCACTGGCCGAAGTGTATGGAAGTGCAGATTCTGAGGAGAAATTTCTCAGCGATTTTGTAAAAGCGTGGGACAAAGTGATGAACTTAGATCGTTTTGATCTGAAGTAGATTCAGCATTTCTCATGCTGCACAAACAAGCAGCAGATTATCATTCTTAAGGCAGCTTCGATTCGTTTCGGAGCTGCCTTTTTATTTTATCCAGACGAAATATTAAAGTGCCTGAGTTCTGACCAATTTTTAAATCGATTCAGCTGTGCTGGTTTGAAAAGCTCTGATACCCTGACCAATCGCAAAAGGAATCAGGCTCATTCCCAGTAACAACAGCCAGCCTGTAAGACCCGGCTCCCGTGTATCAAGAACGCCGGATAAACCCGGAAGGTAAACTGCGGCAAGCAGCAGGACGATACAGAGAAGAATAGAACCGGCTACGTAACGATTATTTAAAATTTCATTATTGAAAAATGAGGTGCCGGCACCACGTAAATTGAAAACAAACCAAAGTTTCCCAAATGCAAGAGTAAGAAAAGATATAGTAACGGCTTGTTCCTGTTCAAATCCAAGCTGATAGATCGCCAGGGCTAGCGCAACGAGTACCGACACAGAAATAATGAACGACCAACCTGCAATGGCCATCCAGTGGCTTCTCGTTAATACCGATTCTTCTTTTGGCCGCGGCTTATTCTTCATAATCCCCGGCTCCCCCTTTCCCATACCGAGTGCAAGTGCAGGAAACACATCTGTTATAACATTCAAATAGAGAATCTGCAGGGGCAGCAGAGGAAGTGGAAAGAAGTAAAATCCGCCGATGATAGTAGCTATCGTAACCGCAAGTACCTCGGCTACGTTGGTACACAGCATAAACATGACTGCCTTACGAATGTTTTCAAAAATAATCCGCCCAAAACGTACAGCAGAAACAATGGTTTTAAAGGCATCATCCAAAAGTACCATATCTGAAATTTGACGCGCAGCATCCGTACCGCGAATACCCATAGCAACCCCAATATCTGCTTTTTTTAACGCGGGGGTATCATTAATACCGTCTCCTGTCATCGCAACAACACCACCTTCTCTCTGCATCATGGAAATGAGATGCAGTTTTTGGGTCGGGCTGACCCGTGCAAATATTTTTGTGTCAGCCATTTTGTGCCGTTCCTGCTTTGAGAGTTTGTCGGGATCTTTCAAATCCTTTCCGTGTACTACATCCGGATCATCGGCATCCGTTATGCCTGTTTCCCTGGCAATGGCTGATGCGGTTGGTGCCTGATCGCCCGTAACCATAATAACCCGAATACCGGCAGACTGACATTCACTAATTGCGGGTTTTACATCCTCTCGCGCCGGGTCAAGCAGACCGATCAAACCTAAAAATCGCAATTCTTTATATGGTTCCTCACTCTCATCATCTACTATTTTATCAGCTACTGCCAAAAGGCGCAGTCCGTTTTGCGCAAGTTCATCAGACCGTTCCAGCCATTTCTCTTTTTCTTCAGTGGTAAATCTCTTTTCTGAACCTGTTTCCTCACTATAAATAGTTGTACAGACATCCATCAGTTTTTCGGGAGCTCCCTTTACGGCTACTTCTATTGAATCATTTAAACGGTGATAAGTGGCCATCATCATTGTATCTGAGCTGAAAGCTTCCTCCCTGATCTCGCTCTTCTCTTCAAGCAGCTTTTCGCGATCCATATTCATCAACAATCCTGCCCGTAAAAGCGCGGTTTCCGTCGGGTCGCCCTGCTCCTCTTCCGGAACCTGATCGTCGTCTTCATCCACCACAGACGCGTTATTACAAAGTACACCAACCTCGATAATCCTTCTGAACAGGTCATTCTCACGATTCTGATCCGATCCATTACCGCCCTCCTTATCATTCACCCTGAAGTCGCCTGCTGGAGAAGCGATCGTGTGTACGGTCATGTTATTTTCGGTCAGTGTACCGGTTTTATCAGTAAAAATGATACCTGTGGCTCCCAGTGCCTCCACCGCCTGCAGTTTATTGATGAGAGCATTTCTTTTGGCAAGGAGATACATGCCCCGGGCTAGAGCAATTGTGGTAACGATCGGTAACCCTTCAGGTATGGCTGCAACTCCAAGGGCGATAGCTGTTTCAATCATGATTCGTGTATCCTGCCCTGCAATTAGTCCTGCAATCGCTATTAAAACCGCAATGCAAATCGTAATCCAGGCAAGTTTCTTTCCAAGGTCATCCAGGTTTTTTTGAAGTGGTGTAGCCTCATCTTCCGCACTCTCGGCAAGTTCTGAAATCCTGCCGAGTTCGGTATGCATACCCGTTCCCGTTACCACCCCGAGGCCGGATCCATCCGTAACAACGGTTCCTTTGAACGCTTTACTCGACTGATCCGCAAGCACACTATCAGCATCTACTTCTTCCGTCTGTTTCTGAACAGGTACAGACTCCCCTGTAAGAGCTGATTCATTTATCTGGAGATTATTGGATTCAATAACACGCGCGTCAGCCGGCACAAGATCACCACTTTCCAGAATGATAATATCCCCGGGTACCAGGCTTTCAGTATCTACTTCTTCCTCAGTTCCATTGCGGCGTACCCGGATTTTATCCTTTTGCATCTGTCTGAGCGATTCCATCGAACGAATAGCCTTCAGTTCGGTAAAAAACCCGATTAGTGTATTGACGAGTAGGACAGCCGTTACGGCAATTCCTTCCGCCATGTGCTGAAAAATGAAGGCGATGATGGCTGCAACCAGCAACACGATAATAACTATACTTTTGAACTGATCGACCAGTATTCCAAACCTGCTTTTTTTACTGGCTTTACGCAGGCGGTTGGGGCCATATTTTTCTTTTCTCTCTTTATAAACCTTGTTTGTCAGACCGGAATTGACATTGCTATCCAGTGTTTCTAACGTCTCATCTATCGATTGGTAATAGTAGTCTTGATTCTGGTCCTGTTTCATTCGTATGAATGTGTGTTTACTCTTAACATACAGATTCTAACCTATCTTAAAGAATAAAGTAACAAACAGATGAAACTATACACAGCTCTATTCTATTTGCAGTTATGTAGAATGACCCGCCGATTCGATCAGGTTTCTTTTCGAGGATTTTACATGCCGCTCAGTTTTCCGCTTCTTCCAAAACTTCGATCGATTCAACCCAGATATCACGTCTGGCAAATATATTTGTGTCTGCCTCAACTTGCAGACCGAGAAGCGCCCGAGGGGGTATGAGCCAATTCTTCCATATACCTTAAGACCGCAATAATTTCCTCCAGCGCCGCTGTCGATGCCGGTAAAACAGATGTGCAAAAAACCAAATGGCCGGCGTTAACCATCCTGCTCTTATCTCTATTTCGTCTGTGTAATGTACTACTCCGGGCTCAATCTCCCGAAAGGAAATGACATGATTCCAGACTGTTGCAAGTTGCCCGTTCTCATGGCTGATGATACGGTTTTCATCTTTGTCAATCTTGACAAGCGTAATTCTATGTTCTCCTAACGGTATAAATTTCAACAAATATAG
>DATGBT010000100.1:0-3620 GCA_035312505.1 Balneolaceae bacterium
TCTGCACTTTTCTGAAGACATCGCATTTCCAAATCCTGAACCCGACCCCCGACAATATCTAACAACCTTAATTACAGTACATCATGAACCAATTATTAACCATAGGTGAATTAAACTCCGAACAGATACAGACGATATTGGCACTTAGCGAAGAATTATCTGATTCGAAGGAGCCCCTGCTTCACGGAGTAAATGTGGGCTTCGTTTTTGAGAAGCCATCACTACGAACAAAAGTTGGCACTGAGGCGGCCATTAATCAGCTGGGAGGCAATGTCATAGAAATTAATCCGGATCTGCTTTTGGCAAATGGAAAAGCTGTTCCGTTTACATGCAGGGAGTCGCTTAAGGACGCCATGATGAACGTATCGCAATGGTGCGACGCCGTTTTTGCCCGGGTATATTCGCATAATACGCTCGAAAATATGCAGCAACACGGCACCATTCCAGTGGTGAATGCACTCTGCAATAAACACCATCCCATGCAGGCGCTTGCAGATATGCTTACCATCCATGAAAAACTCGGAAGCGACAACAATGCGGTCATTACCTTTGTCGGAGATGCAAATAATGTAGCATTTTCACTCACCGAAATAGCCTTGATTTTAGGTCACCAGGTGCAGTTTTCAGGGCCGCCTGAATATTCGTGGACGGATGATCAGGTGCAGTACTTTAAACTGCTGGCTGTTCAGTATGGAGGTAAATTTATAATGGTTGAGGATCCCTTCGAGGCAGCTAAATCGTCGGATGTTATCTATACCGATACATTTATATCCATGGGTGAAGAACATCTTTATGAAGAAAAGATCAGGCATTTTGAGCCCTACCAGGTAAATGGAAAGCTCTTTTCAAATGCAAAAAAATCAACTGGATTTATGCACTGTCTGCCGGCGCACAGAGGCGTTGAAGTTACTGACGAGGTGATTGATCATCCAAATTCGTGGGTATACAATCAAGCTAAAAACCGAATGATCGTATCGAAGGCGGTCTTTGCACTAATGCTAAACCCCTCGCTGAAAAAAGATCTCTGGCCGGAACCCCAGCCTGTAACGGAATCTATTGAAGCATAATTAATCAAATTCAAAACAAATCAAAGAAAACAAACAGCTATGTTAAACCAGGAAACGACCTACAAAAAAGTTGCATCTCACGAAGCTCACAAAGGAACCTTTAATACGTGTCTGCTGCTCTACTCGGGCGGGCTGGATACCAGCGTCATGCTCAAATGGATTCAGGAGGAGTATGAGTGCGACGTGATTGCACTCACCATTAATATTGGCCAGAAAGCCGACGACCTGGAAGCCATCAAACAGAAAGCTCTCGACCTTGGAGCGAAAGATGCCATCATGTACGACGCCAAAGACGAGTTTGCCGAGCTCTGCATGGAAGCCGTAAAAGCCAATGCGGATTACCAGGGCGGTTATGCCCTGGGGTGTCCGTTGGGAAGGGTGATGATCTCGGAACTTGCGGTGAAATTTGCTGCAGAGTTTGGCTGCGAAGTGATTGCCCATGGATGTACCGGCAAGGGCAACGACCAGGTGCGGTTCGAAAGCTATATCACCACGCTTAATCCCGAACTGAAAATTATAGCGCCGGTGCGGGAGTGGGGAATGGGAAGAGAAGAGGAGATTGAATACGCACTGGAGAACGGAATCCCCGTTGAGCAAACCAAGAAAACTCCTTACTCCTATGATGAAAATATGTGGGCCAATACCGGTGAAGGAGGCGAAATTGAAAACCCTGAACTGGAGCCGCCTCTTGAGAATATTCTAAAATGGAGCAACACCCCTCAGCAGGCGCCCGATGAGCCGGAAAGCGTAACGATTGGCTTTGAAAACGGAAAAGCCGTAAGCCTGAACGGGGTTGACTATGCCACCAAAGATCTGATTCTTCTGCTGAACGAAATTGGCGGCAAGCACGGTGTGGGTGTATTTCATCTGATTGAGGACAGAGTTGTAGGACTGAAAGTACGGGGCATTTACGAAAATCCTGCAGCGCATATTCTCATCCAGGCTCACAAAAACCTGGAGCAGCTCGTGTCCACCCGGGAAGAGAACGAACTGAAGAACTTTATGGATCAGAAATGGGCCTACCTGATTTATGGGGCAAAATATTATGAGCCGGTGATGGACAACATCCGGGCCTATATTAACGAGCAGAATAAAAAGGTGAGCGGTGAAGTAACCGTGAAGCTATATAAGGGTAATTGCGATGTGGTAGCTCTTAAATCTCCTTACTCTCTGTTTGATGAAAACCTGGCGACCTTCAACAAGTCGGCGGCGTTCAATCAGAATGCATCATCAGGATTTATTGAGCTCTGGAATCTGCCGCAGAAGACAGCCTACCAGTTAAAGAAAACAGTAAAAAAAGTGATTGCGTAGAATTGAAACCCTGACAGCCGGCCCCTCCACTGGGAATACCCATTGTGAGGGGCCTTTTGTTCTCTTTGGGTTTTATTTCTGATTGAGTGATATTAACCGGAGTCAAACATATGAACAGCTGATTACACGCATGAAATATTTGAATATCACTTTTTTTCTTTTAGCAACATTCATTGTACAGTTAACCACTGAGGCTACTGTTGTTGCCCAGGAAACAAAGCAGCCCGTCGTTATTGATGATTATTTTGATCTGAAATATGTTGGGGACCCGGTAATCAGTCCCGAAGGAGACTGGGTTGCCTATACGGTTCGGCAAACCAACTTTGAGGAGGGGAAATCAGAGACAAGAATCTGGATGGTACCGGCTGAAGGTGGCGAACCACTGCCTATGACGGCAAAAGGTACTTCTGCCGGTTCACCTCAGTGGAGCCCCGACGGGAAGTATTTGTCGTTTACGGCATCACGCAACGATGGGGAAACGCAGCTTTGGGTTCTCGACAGGCGAGGCGGTGAAGCGCAGCAGATGACGTTTATTGATCAGGGGATCTCCGGCTATGAATGGTCGCCGGACGGCAGCAAACTCCTTCTGATGATAAAGGATAAAAAAGAAGGCGAAACGGATGAACCCGAGCCATATGTAATCGATCGCCTGCAGTTTAAGCGCGATTATGAAGGGTACCTGGACAGGCGGAGAACGCATATCTATACATTTTCACCCGGTGATTCATCTGCAGTACAGATTACGATTGGTGATTATGATCACTCTGGTGCCACCTGGAGTCCTGATGGTTCAAAAATTGCCTTTGTGAGCAACCGAACGGAGGAGCCGGACGGCAACATGAATTCAGATATCTGGATCGTTGATGCGCAAAAAGGGGAGAATGAGGGCGGACTAATACAGGTCACAAAAAACAGTGGCAGCGATTACTCACCCGCCTGGAGCCCCGACGGAGAGCAGATCACCTATATCACTGTGAGGGAACCCGAAAAAATCTGGTATGCTACGAATCATCTGGCTATAACAAAGGCAGAAGAAAACGGGGATGAAGCGCTGCTTACCGAAGAGATTGACAGAAATATTAGTCAGCCCGGGTTTACAGCAGACGGGAAGCGAATTCGGTTTATCATAGAAGATGCCGCAGAAAGTAAACTGGCATCGATCAATAAAAACGGCAGTGGATATAAAGTAGAAATTGAGGGAGATCTGTCGATTAGCAGCTTTGATATGAACGGTTCAGCAGT
>DATGBT010000101.1:0-4182 GCA_035312505.1 Balneolaceae bacterium
CTGGCGGCGCTCATTGAATAGAGTAGTATTTGATTCTGGTTCATCCGGATTTTCACGAAACAGTGCCAAAGTTAGGCTGGTTAACAGAAAATATTGTGTGTATCAAATATGGAGATTCCCTCAGTTTTGAGTGAGTCCTCCAGCTTCGAAATCTGGCTGTACACTGCGTTAAAGCCACACTTCCCCTCTGCGTTTCTTAGCGCTCTTGGCGGTAAATAAAAAACTCGACGATTGGTTTCGGGCTCTGTAAGATGGCTTCTAAATCTTGAATCAGGCAATAGCTACATTCCTCCGTGTGCTTCAGAATTGAATTACTGAGGAGATGAATGTTCTATAAACGTCAAAACATCCGCTAAAACCCAAAACTTATTCCCAACTCTACCGTCTCCCGGCTGCCCAGGTAGACCGGGAATTCGCCCCGGTTATACTGCAGGTAGATGTACTCCAGAAACTGAAGGGGTCCGGACTCCCGTTTTTCAAAAACATATCCCAGGGAAACGGCACTGTGAAAACCCTCATCCAGTCCGTTTTCTTCAAGAATCTGCGATAAATCTATGGATCGGAAATAGCGGAAATCGGGATTCAGCAGAAACTGCTTCATGCGGATCGCCCAGAACAGCCGCACATTGAACCGCTGAAATGAATTATTCTCCTGGTTCAGGTCGTCCCTGAACTGAGACCGGTAGGGAATTACCAGCAGATACGACGTCTCAACAACCGGCAGATATGATCTGGATGAGTTTACATATCGAAGCTCCAGTCCCTGCTCAAGGTTGATCTCTGTAAACGTCTGGTTGGCCTCAAAATTCGTATTCAATCCAAGCCCGAGGGAACCGTAATCCTTGGACGCATCATCTACCTGCCCGAGCGTTATTTCCTGGCTTTTTTTAAAAGAGATGAGATACCCAAGGAACAGGTCCACATGCTGGTGGTCTGGATTCAACGATGGCCGGGCAAGAAGGCTTCCACTGGCACTAAGGTCAATTTCCACAAGGCGCGGGTAGCTGGTTTCGGAGGGTATGGTGTACTCATTCCTGTAGCCGATATCAAAATCCACATTGAAGCCGGGTTTGTCATTCTCCATCCAGGCAACGCCGGGCTTCAGGGAGATGGACTGCGCAGCTGTAACAGACGGCAACATCAATCCGGCCAGAATAACAAAAAACACCCTTTTAAATTTCATCTCGTTCATATCAAATTTTGATCTCATTATTGGTCAACCTCCCCTCCTTGGAAAGGAGGGCTCATTTTTTGAACGCGTAAGCGAATTGGAAGTGGCTCAATCAACCATTTCTTTTTTAGGGTTCGAAAATAGTATCGTCATTTCTTCATTTTCACTGGTTCAGCATCTGCTTTATTTAAATGTTAATCAAAGGTTTACCCTACCCTCCTTAAAAAGGAGGGGAATTGACCATCCAAAATTATTCGTTCAAACTATAGTCGAAGCTGTACATCACATCGATTTGAAATGAGAGATCCAGAAACCGGGTTTCCCCGTTTTGAATCATCGCTTCGAACTTCTGCCGCACTTCATTCAGGTTCCAATCCCCTTCAAGCCCGCCCTCCTTTTCGCACTGATTTACAAGGTCAAGAGACAGCTTTTTGCACTCCTGTTTAAAGGCCGGTTCATCCACAAATTTGAAATTCCAGAACTTTAGCTCCTGCATGGTGACAAATGCTTTCCTGGCGAATGCCTGCTCTTTCTGCTTGGAGTACATTTGCGACCCCATCGTGGCCAGCACAATCAGTGCGGGATATTTCCAGGTTGTCCAGTTTGGGTGATCTCGCTTTACCTTAAAATCGGCATCCACTTGCCCGTGCAGCCAGGGGTTGGGATGAGCCCCCACATTTTTCCGGTTCTGCTTGTGAAAACGGACATACCACTCAAAATTTTTCTTCATCGGTTCAATTCCCAGGAACGCCTTCGGGTTGACGGAGGCGATCTGCTGAAACTGATCCCCCGTGAGCTTCTCCCGGAAATAGGACCAGAACAGATCGTCCGACATATTGAGCCGCAAAAGCCACGAATCGGTACCAAACAGAATGCGGCTTTTCACAACTGGCCTGCTCAGGAGATCATTAAGCGTCTGCAGATAGTGCTCTTCCAGCTCCGGTTCACCCATCATGTCAGTATGATAGGAGAGGTCGGCATACACGCCGCTGAACGCCTCATCTTCCATCAGGTCCAGGATTTTCCTGCCCCAGGTGCCTTCTGTGAGTCCGTCTGCGTGCGAAAGTGTTTCGTGGCCGTCAAAATGGGCGAAGCAAATTTTCAGATTTGGGTGCTTTTCCAGGATGGGCTCCCAGTGATTCGGATTGCAGTAATCGATAAAGGCTTCCTCGACATAAAATCCGCCGTGATTGCAGTGCATCGTAATCGGAAGATCATTCTCTTCGCAGTAGGCATAGACCCTCATCATTTCATCACTATCCACTTTGTAGCCCAGTGACGGGTAGAGCTTTACGCCGACAAACCCTTTGGTTTCAATAGCGTCTTTCAGGAGGCTGAAGTGATCGGGGCGTTTGGGATTGATGGCAAAAAACGGGAATACCCGGCCGGGCCGCTGCAGGCTGGCCTCCATCAGGTCATCCCGCTGATCATGAAACCGCTGCCGGTCCCTGTCAGTCTCCGTATCGCCCCTGATATCCATCATCAGCCCAACGAGGGCGTCGTCGGCATCCAGGTGATCGAGAAGGTGATCGACAATTGCTGTTGAGCCGGGCATAAGAGCGATCCGCAGGGTCTCGTAAATATCAAACAGGGTGGATTCGGCACTATCGTTCGCTTCACCCCAGGCCGACACCGAATTCAGAACCTGTTTAAATGCGGATTTCGAAAGATGTCCGCCGTCGATATTGATCGCGTTCAGAACCGGTATCTCGTGCAGACGATTCTGTGCAAACTGCTGAAAGCGATCGGTAGACAGAATGGCGCGTACCAAACCCTCCAGCAGCTCATCTTCCGTCAGGTGTCGCGGTTTATTCGACAGATCGTAGATAAAATTTTCAATCCCTTCCACCAGGTACTCCGGCATGTTTTTATGCCGCAGCCGGTTCCCGATCGCCCGAACGGCTTCACGGGAGAGTACATTCCGGAGTGTAAACAGGTGTGTATGCGTGTTGATTTTCATGGCTTATCATCTTCTCCCTGGTTTCTGATGATATACGTGAAATTTCAGAAATTGGCAAATGCAGGCCACTTTAACTGTCACAAGCTTCGCTCCTGATGATGATTTCACTGCTCAGATCGTATGGTACCTCACCATCACGAGTTCAGCTGCCCTCTGGTTATGCCTGAACAGCCTTAAGGGGAGTAATTTCTTTGCCGGGGCGGTGTGATGATAAATCATGCATAGCCTGTAGATTTAGCCAAAATTCAGGAGAGGTATCGAACGCCCCGGATAGCAGCCATGCTGTATCTGGAGAGACTCCTCTTTTACCTCTCACAATTTCGTTAACCCGTTGAATGGGTATACCCAGATGATCCGCCAACTCTTTTTGGGTTAGCCCCATAGGCTCAAGATATTCTTTGAGAAGGATCGTTCCGGGATGTGTTGTAACTCTGTTTTTTGGAATCATGGTGATTTGCCCATCTATTTCATTTGTGATAATCAACAATGGCTACGTCATAAGCACTGGAATCCTGCCAGCGGAATACAATTCTCCATTGAGTGTTGATCCGAATACTATGAAAACCCTTGTAATCACCCCGCAATACTTCAGGCCTGTTGCCGGGTGGTGATCTTAAATCATCCAGCGAAGTGGCAGCATTCAGTATATCCAGTTTATAGGTGGCGGATTCAAGTATTTGGGTAGGAAGTTTCCTGACCTTGCTGCTTGAGTTGCCATGAAACAGATCTGACGTTGCTTTATCTCCGAATGATTTGATCATTCCTTAACTTAACGGATTAACGGTATCCATGCAACGAAATTGTTATACCGACAAAATGTTCAGATAACGAATTATAATTGACCATAAATGATAAAAAGCACGACAATACCCAAAAACCCTGTAAAGTATGCTAAAACAAAATTCCAAAAACGTTCGGGATCCTCTGATTTATCTGAAATACCAGCGAAATTTATAGTTTTTTTGGTTGCCAACTGAAGGATAGCAAGCATTACAAAACTACCTGCAAAAGCACCTAATATGAAATCAATCATTTTTATTAATTTTTTTTA
>DATGBT010000102.1:0-8615 GCA_035312505.1 Balneolaceae bacterium
AATGCACCCATTGCTCTGCGACTTGGGGCGCTCAATGCTCTTTCTGAAGAAACGGATGCCCCCATTATTCCTTGTGACGTGTCCAGTGAAGAGGATGTTGAGGCACTGATGCTAAAAACCAAAGAAGAGCTGGGGAGCGTAGATTTTATTCTTCATGCTATTGGAATGTCACCTAACATCCGAAAAAAGAAAGCATATAACGATATTGATTATAGTTGGTTTCAGCAAACGCTCGACATTTCAGCAGTATCGCTTCACAGGGTTCTCCATTGGGCCGAAAAAACGGATCTATTGAACGACGGCGGCAGCGTGGTTGCGCTCAGCTATATTGGGGCACAGAGAATATTCTCCAAATATTCTGATATGAACGATGCCAAGGCACTGCTCGAAAGTATTGCAAGAAATTACGGAAGCCGGCTTGCCCACAGGGGTATTCGGGTTAATACGGTGTCGCAGGCGCCAACAAAAACCTCGGCAGGTACAGGAATTAAAGGCTTTGACGGCATGTATACGTTTGCCGATAAAATTGCCCCGATGGGAAATCCCACCGCCGATGAGTGTGCCGACTATTGCGTTACTCTATTTTCTGACCTTACCAGAAAAGTGACCATGCAGAACCTCTTTCACGATGGAGGGTTTGTAACCTCTGGAATTTCTGAGGAAATGATTGAAGGCCTGGTAAGACTTTATGCAGAGGACGACGAGAATGCAGAGAATTGATCTTTTCGCAATCTAACGGGCAGAGAAATTACCTGCCCGAAACCTTGATGGATCTACATGCCGAAACGAATACTTGGAATCGATCCCGGTTCGCGTGCTACAGGTTATGCTATTATTGAGCAGCACAATACCTCCTATAACGTTATTGAGTGCAGCGTTCTGCGAATGCACAAGATGGATACACACACCGAACGGCTCCAGTTTATTTTTGATGAGATTTCGGCATTAATACGCGAATACCACCCGGATGAATGTGCCATTGAAACACCGGTTTATGGGGTGGATCCGCTGGCGATGCTCAAACTTGGCCGTGCGCAGGCCGCAGCTATTCTTGCCATCACCAACGAAAAACTGCCTGTGGCAGAGTACTATCCCAAGGCGGTAAAAAAAGCAATTGCCGGAAACGGAAACGCCAGTAAACAGCAGGTGGCATTTATGCTGCATAAAGTTCTTCAGATTGACACGGACGGACTTACCGGCGATGCCACGGATGCCCTTGCCGTTGCCTGGTGCCATATCACCAATCGTGGTGTGCCAAGCGGTAGCGCGACCGGAAAAAAAATGCATCAAAATAATAGTAAGTCGAGCTGGGCGAAATTCGTGGAAGAAAATCCGGATCGAATAAAGGAAAGCTGAAAACCAATAAGAAATTATTAACAGAGTACCGGAGTAGCTAAATCATGATTGCCTATTTAAACGGAGTGTTGCACAGTAAAGAAGATCAGGCATGTATCCTGGATATTCAGGGTGTGGGATATCGTGTTGAGATTTCCACCCAAACTGCAGATGTGCTCCCCGAGGCCGGCAGTAAGATGAAGCTTCTTATCTATCACCACTTCACAGACAGCGATCAGCGCCTTTTTGGTTTTACAAAGCAGAAAGAGAAGAATTTATTTGAACGGCTCATTACCGTAAAGGGAATAGGTCCCAAGCTTGCGCTCACTATATTATCAGGTATGCCTGCGGCACCGCTGATGGAGGCAATTGTTACGCAAGACACGAAATCTCTTTCAACGATATCGGGTATAGGGAAAAAAACGGCTGAAAGAATGGTTCTCGAGCTAAAAGATAAACTGTTTGATGAGTCGCAGCCATCCGTGGTTTCAGGAACGACGGAAAGCCGCAGCCGTAGAGATGAGGCAGTGTCGGCACTTGAAGCGCTGGGTTTCGGGAAAAAAGAAGCTGTACAAACAGTGAATGTGATATTGAGTTCATCGACCGGGGCAACAGTTTCTGATATAGTGAAGCAGGCACTCGCCAAATTAAAAAGGTAATTTCACACCTGCCTAAAACGATTGACGACAGTAAAATATGTTTACAACCCAAAACGACATCTGCTCTTTCTCACGCTAAAGGCGAGAGAAAATGGAAGGGTTTTGCTTTTCGAGTTACGATAAAAATTGTGCAATATGAACAGAAAGGAACATTTTAAATGAAATCTAAAATGTTTTTAACTGGTGTGAGGTAATATTGGCTTAATCTCAGTTTGTTATGTTTGTATTGATATAGATCCGTTATTCTTACAGTAACTTTAATTAATACATACCATTTTGTCGAAACAAACTATTCTTGTTGTTGATGATGAACAAGACCTGCTCGATTTGATTGAGTACAACCTGAAAAAAGAGGGCTTCAGGGTATTAAAAGCTGAAAATGGCCAGGATGGAATAGCCATTGCCAAAGAAGAGAAGCCAAGCCTGGTGCTCCTCGATATTATGATGCCGCGAATGGACGGTATTGAGGTTTGTGACAGAATGCGCGAAGATGCCGATCTTAAACACATACCGATCATTTTTCTAACGGCCAGAAGCGATGAAAAAACGGAAGTTGAGGGACTAAACAAGGGGGCGGACGATTTTATTACCAAACCCATCAGCACCAATAAGCTTATCTCCAGAATAAAAGCCGTTCTTCGGAGATTCGACGAAACTGAAGAGGTGGCAAGGGTACTGAAAGTGCACGACCTGGAGATTGATAAAGACCGATATGTGGTGAAGCGGGGAGATGATGAGTTTCAGCTTCCGAGAAAAGAGTTTGAACTCCTGTACTACCTGGCAAACCGAAAGGGAAAAGTTAGAGACCGTCAAACGCTCCTCAATAAAGTATGGGGCGACAATATTTACGTAGTCGACCGCACGGTAGACGTTCACGTTCGAAAAATAAGAGAAAAACTGGGAGATCATTATATTGAGACGGTAAAAGGAGTAGGCTATAAATTTAAAGAATGAGCGTATCAGATTTTAAAAAAAAGTATTTCTCTTCGATCTCTTACAGAACGGCCGTTATTTCTGCTTCCTTAATCACGGTAGTTTTTTTCCTTTATCTATATATAAATGGAACACGAGAAGTTTCTGCACTCGCACTTCAAGCCGCAGGCATTTTTCTGCTAAGTTTTATCGTTATTTATAGTGTTTCTGCGAAACTGCATGCCCGCAGAATTTCGGAGCTCTATAAAATCATCAAAAGTATTTCAAAAAAGAAGTTTGATGAGCACACGCTCCCATCTAAATTGGACTATAAAGACGAACTTGATGGGTTGATGTACCGAACCGTGAAGGCCAGTGAGCTTGTAAGCAAAGAGATGGCCCGTCTCAATAAAATTGAAAACTACAGAAAAGAGTTTATCGGAGATATCTCTCACGAGCTTAAAACACCCATATTTGCCATCCAGGGGTTTATTGAAACACTGCTTGACGGGGCCGTGCACGATGATGAAGTAAACGAACTGTTCCTGAAAAAAACGATGAGAAATGTGAATCGGCTTATCTATCTCACCAATGACCTGATGGAGATCAGCAGGCTTGAAACAGGGGAGTTGAAATCAAATTTTACGGATGTTTATCTCAGGGATATTGTTCTTGATGTAGTAGAAAGCCTGCAATACAAAGCTCAGAAAGAGGATATTGAGATAAGAGTAAAAGATTTTGGAAAAAATATTCAGGTTCGGGCCGACAGAAATCAAATTAAGCAGGTTCTCATTAACCTGGTTGAAAATGGGATGAAGTATAATACTGCCGGCGGATATGTGGAGATAGGCATCAGGGATAATAATCCTGAACCCAATAAACTGATTCTATATGTGAAGGATACCGGAATTGGTATCGATAAAAGAGATATTAAACGGGTAACGGAGCGGTTTTTTCGGGTAGATAAATCGAGATCGAGGGATAAAGGCGGTACCGGACTGGGCCTTGCCATAGTGAAGCATATTGTGGAAGCCCATGGCGAAAACCTGATTATTGAAAGCGCGCCTGAACAGGGCTCAACGTTTGGGTTTACACTTACCAAAGCAGGATATTTTTTGGAGTGACGGGGATTCCCTACCTTTACCCACCTACACTTTTAAGATAATGCAGAGACGATATGAATTACGCAGTGATTATGGCCGGAGGAACGGGAACACGCTTTTGGCCATTAAGTAAAAAACGCAAGCCAAAGCAGTTTTTAAGCCTGTTTAGCAACAAAACACTTTTACAGGAAACGGTTGACCGGCTCGATGGATTTATACCTCAAAGCCGCGCCATGGTGATAACAAACAGGGATTACAGAGAATGGGTTTCGGAACAGATACCCGATATACCCGAGGAGTTTATTATTGGTGAGCCTGTTGCAAAAAATACGGCACCCTGTATTGCATCGGCTGCGGCTGTTTTGTTACAACATGATCCGGATGCGGTGATGATGGTGATGCCTGCCGACCATCAGATACAAAACAGGGAATCCCTGCACTCTGTACTTAATGCAGCGTCAAAAACAGCTTTGGAAAAGAATGCACTGGTTACCATTGGCATTGAGCCCGGGCGTCCTGAGACCGGCTACGGTTATATTCGCCGGGAGAGCGATCAGCAGTTTGAAAAAAATGAACGGCCGGTTTACAAAGTGAAAAATTTTACTGAAAAACCGGATGAAGAGACCGCTGTTAGTTTTTTAAAGTCGGGCGATTATCTGTGGAACAGCGGTATTTTTGTATGGAAAGCCGCCACAATTGTACAGGCATTTGAAAGATATTTGCCCGACCTGTACAAGCACCTGGATACACTGATGAAATCAGGGTTTGCCGGTGGTGATATCGACGAATTTTACTACTCCTGCCCAAGCGTTTCAATAGATTATGGTGTGATGGAAAAGGCCGAAGATGTTTTTGTAATTCCTGCTGATTTTGACTGGAACGACATCGGGAGCTGGAAAGCGGTTCATGAACTTGCTTCGAAAGATGAAAAGGGGAATGCCTCTATAGGTGCGGATGTGATAGCTGAGGGGGCAGAGCAGACACTTGTGCATTCCAGCAGTGGAAAGCTTATTACGCTGGTGGGAGTTTCAAATATTGCCCTGGTTGAAACGGAGGACTCCATAATGGTGCTGAACCTGGAGAAGGCACAGGACGTAAAAAATGTAGTTGAAACCTTAAAATCTGATCAGGATTTAAAGAAGTATCTGTAAAAAAATTCAAATTTCAATCTCGAGCTGATCATAAGCAAGTTCTACATGGTCGGGCAGGCGTTCGTTGCTCTCGGCATGATTTACATACGAGTTCATATGTATGAGATAGGTCTTTGGAATTTCCAGCTCTGTGGCAATGGATACAGCCTCGGGTATGGTTAAGTGGGTGGGGTGTTCGGGCCCCCAGCGAAGGCCGCTAAGCACAAGAACCCGGCTGTCTTTTATCTTATCCTTGGTAGAATCAGGAATATCCTTTACATCGGTCATGTACGAAAAATCGTTTACGCGATATCCCAGCACATCTACATCACCGTGTTTATAGGGTAGTGGTGTAACAAAAACATCCCCGATCTGCCTGGGACCTTCCATCTCAATTAAGTCGAGAGACGTGGAGCCGGGGTATTTGCCCTCACCAAAAAGGTAGTTGAACCGGGTTTGGATGGAATCAAGCGTGTGTCGGCTGCTGAACAGCGGTATCGGCCCATTCTGCATGTAGTTATAGGATCTCAGGTCATCAATGCCGGCAATGTGATCCATATGTTCGTGAGTGATGAGCACAAAATCGATTCTGTGCACGTTTGAGCGAATTGATTGTATTCTGAATTCGGGCCCCACATCAATCACAAAGGATGTCTCTTCGGTTTCGATCCATGCCGAACACCTCGTACGCTGATTACGTGGATCGGTGTCTATCATATCGCCACCGAAGCCGCCTGCTACGGGAACTCCCATGGATGTTCCGGTCCCCAAAAACGTGATATGCATGAATTATAAAGTCTCTGATTGTTTTTCTGATGATTCAAACCGATCAAGCCTTTTCCAGATAGCGGCCAGCTCTTTTCGTACTGCCGGTTTAATAAAGAGGTCGTCTGTACCTATTATTTTTAAAACTTTCGCCAAAATAGCCGTTTGAGTTTCAACCGGGCGATTTTTATTTAGCAGAATGAGCTTTTCCCCCTCCATAATACATTGATCTCCCCGGAAACCGCCCCGTTCTTTCCGCACGGTGTAACCGGCTTTTTCGCATAGCGATTCTAATTCCAGCAGAAGCTTTTCAATCTTCATAAACAGTTTTAAAATCCAATTCCAATGGTAAATGTATGGGCAGTAAACTCATAATCATTAATATCGCCATCTATATCGTAATTTTTAAAATCAAAATTATATCCTATTGCCAGCGATCGATTACCAAATACATTATGGATTAATAGATTTGCTACCCCATCAAACCGAAAAAGAGAACCACCAAAAATAGATCCCTGTGAAAAGCTAAATCCGTAATTGGGAGTGGCTTTTAATTGAATGGATATGCGTTCTGCAGGCCGAAGTGTAGAGGCAACACCCGAACCAAAAGTGAGGGAGCTTTGACGGAAATCGGTACTGCTGATATCTCTGCTGACCTGAGTTAAATCTGTGGTTAACTGAATGGGCAGGCTTACAAGGAACTTCTGGCTGCGTTTCAAAACAAAATTGTTATAGATACGGGCCGAGAGATTTACATAAGACTGATCGTCCATCCCTGTTAGAGAGCCGCCGAATGCCGTGCTTAAATCGAGGCCTTGCGTGTTAAATTGTATCTTGAAAAGCAGGTCGTCAAAGTCGAGCCTGTCATTCTCTGAAATGTTTTCCCCGGTAAAATCGAAGCTGGCGGGACTAAATCCAATACTCAGAATGTTTGTGGGCTCAATCATTTGTGCGGCCGGCCCATCGTCATCGTCTACAGAAAACATCTGGGCCTGGGTTACGGCGGGAAATGAGAACAGGAGTATGATTGACGAAATTATAAAGGGATAAAAATTCTTCATTTTATATATGTTCATGGAATGATATTATGATACAATGAATTACATCAACAAATCTAAGGTACTATGAATAAAATAATACTGCTACTTACAGGACTTTTACTTATGAGTTTAACGACAGAACGGAGCGATACCGTGCATCAGTACGAAGAAAATTTAATTAATGGCGAAAAAGTTTCGCTGAGCGCTTTTGAAGGTGAAGTTCTCTTAATTGTGAACACTGCTTCTAAATGTGGTTACACTCCTCAATATGAGGGTTTACAAGCTATATACGAAGAGTTCGGAGATAAAGGTTTTACCGTACTTGGATTCCCTGCTAATAATTTTGCAGGACAGGAGCCCGGTTCAGATGAGGAGATTGCCCAGTTTTGTGAAATGAATTATGGTGTAACATTCCCAATGTTTACCAAGGTATCCGTGAAAGGAGATGACATCCACCCGCTCTTTGACTTTCTTACATCAGCCGAAAATTCGGACTTTACAGGTGAAATTGGCTGGAATTTTGAAAAATTTTTGGTAGACGGGAACGGAAATCTTGTGAGAAGGTTTAAGAGTAATGTAACACCTGAAAGCGAGGAAATAACCAACGCAATCAAAGAGTTACTATAAAGAACTTACATACATCCCATCACCATCCCGATAAAAGGGCTCCGATTGATCTCGGAGCCCTTATTTTTTTGCACTCAAAAAATAATAAATGTTGACATCGTACCGATTAGCTCTTTATATTTGGGTCTGTCAAAAATTTATTGATAGTATAATCTGGTAGTTCAGCCACTCCTTCGTTAAAACTTCGGAGGGCAGGTTGGTTATCCGTCGGTTGACGGATCCCTTCGGGGGAACGCACTGCCACGGCAGGCGAAAACTGAGTTATTGATATGGTAAATAAACAAAATTATTGATTTTATTGGTCCGGTAGTTCAGTTGGTTAGAACGCCTGCCTGTCACGCAGGAGGTCGAGGGTTCGAGTCCCTTCCGGATCGCAAAGATAAGCTGCTCAATTTGTTTTGGGCAGCTTTTTTTGTTTACAGGAGGGAGAGTTGATGCACTATCTATATATACTTTACAGTGAAAAGATTGACCAATATTACACCGGTGAAACCAGGGATGTCAGTCAGAGGGTGAAAAAACATAACCGTGGTCACTCTGCAGCGACGAAGAAAGGTGTTCCCTGGGCATTGAAGAAGATCATAGAATTTGAAACCAGAACAGAAGCCATAAAAGCTGAGAAGTGGCTGAAACGGATGAAAAGCCGAAGAGTGACTGAGCAGGTTATAGACGGTGAGATAGATTTAAAAACAATCATATCCGGTTAGAGCGCCTGTCCCGATTTCTCGGGAAGGTCGAGGGTTCGAGTCCCTTCCGGATCGCAAAGATAAGCTGCTCAATTTGTTTTGGGCAGCTTTTTTTGTTTACAGGAGGGAGGGTTTAATGCATTACCTATATATACTTTACAGCGAAAAGATTGACCAATATTACACTGGTGAAACCGGGGATGTGGGTCAGAGGGTGAAAAAACATAACCGTGGTCACTCAGTAGCAACGAAGAAAGGTGTTCCCTGGGAGTTGAAAAAGGTGATTGAATTTGAGACTAAAACAGAAGCCATTAAAGCCGAGAAGTGGCTGAAAAAGATGAAAAGCCGCAGGGTGATA
>DATGBT010000103.1:0-6668 GCA_035312505.1 Balneolaceae bacterium
TGGCCGAGCAATTTTCACTAAATGGCATACCCACAGTTCTCATGGACCTGAAAGGAGATTTAAGCGGCCTGGCTGCTTGCGGATCTTCTAATAAACATATAGTGAAACGTTTTTCATTTCTCTCTGATGAATGGGCACCAAAAAGCTTTCCCCTGGAACTCCTGTCCCTTTCAGAAGGCGAGGGAACCAAATTAAAAGCCACGGTAACCGAGTTTGGCCCGGTTTTAATGGCAAAAATTCTGAACCTCAACGACACTCAACGCGGGATCCTGGCTGTACTTTTTAAATATTGCGATGATCGGGAGATTCCACTCATAGATTTGCAGGATTTAAAAAAGCTTCTGCAATATGCCGTTGATGAAGGAAAGGAGGAGTTCGAAAGTGAATACGGGCGTATTCACCGATCTTCTGTATCAACGATACTCAGAAAAATTTTAGAACTCGAACAGCAGGGAGCTGATAAATTTTTCGCAGAGCGATCTTTTGATGTTGACGACCTTGTTCGCCATGACGATGATGGAAATGGCATGATCTCTATCATCCGCCTGACGGATATTAAAGATAAACCCAAGCTTTTTTCAACATTTATGTTGAGTCTGCTTGCCGAAATATATTCAACGTTTCCTGAGGTTGGGGATCAGCCTAAACCTAAACTGTGCATCTTTATTGATGAGGCTCACATCATTTTCAATGAAGCATCGGATGAGCTGCTGGATCAGGTTGAATCGATTATAAAGCTCATACGATCTAAAGGTGTGGGTATCTTTTTCTGCACGCAATCCCCAAGCGACATACCCAACGAAGTTCTGGGGCAACTTGGCTTAAAAGTGCAGCACGCTTTACGGGCATTCACAGCCAAAGACCGTACCGACATTAAACGCATTTCACAAAACTTCCCTATTACTGAATTTTATGAGACCGATCAGGTTTTGACATCTCTGGGAATTGGTGAAGCATTTATAACGGCAATTAATGAAAAAGGGATTCCAACTCCATTAGTGGCAACTCTATTACGTTCTCCACAGTCCAGAATGGGAATATTAGATCAAAATGAAATTAATTCACTCTTAAGCAATTCCGAAATAAGTTCTAAGTATAACAAGGAAATCAATCGTGAGAGTGCACACGAAATTCTTAATGAAAAGATCAAGAAAGCAAAAGAACAACCTCCCACAGTTCCTGAAGAGGTAGACATTGTTAGGGGAACAAAAAGAGTATCGGGTTCAAAAGACACTTCATTGCTGGCTGAGCTCAGTAAAAACACAATGGTCAGGCAGATGGGACGCACGGTTGGCCGGGAACTGATCAGAGGGCTATTTGGCGTTCTTGGGCTTAAGCGATGATGGTCATTCATCTTTAGCAGCTTAGGCGGCAACTCTACGGTGGGCATTCAATATCATTCACAAATGATAGGATTTATGGATAAATTCGGTCCTGATTTTAACCTGCAGCGACAATAATTGTCACTTAATCCCATATCGTTACTTTGTAATTATGAAACAGTTTCGATGCGCATTAGAGAAATTGAATTCGGTAAGATTTATTATATAAGTAATCTTAATTGAGGATCCAGTCAGACTGATAGTTACAAAAAAAATGTAAGTCTATTCAAGTATTGAGTCCATCACCAGAAAAATATAATAAAAGCTTCAGATAAGATATTTTTCTTAAGTATCGAAAACTGAGAATATTTACCATTTATGCTTTTCGTCAATCTCAGGGTCATCAGTGATATTTTCATCTTTCATATTTGTCAATTTAGCTCAAATAAGCCTATAATACAGCCTGTATTAAAATTTATAAGTAAATGTACTCATCCCTTAAAATCGGAAAATTTGCCGGAATCAGAGTTCAAATACACTGGACATTCTGGCTGCTCTTTCTGTTCATAGGGTTTTTTGTTTTTTCCCGGGAAGGTACTTTTACTGATCTACTCTGGTACTCACTCTTCATCGCAGGGTTGTTTATTTGTGTGGTTCTTCACGAATTTGGACATGCACTAACTGCAAAAAAATACGGGATTAATACACGCAGTATTACACTGCTGCCTATTGGAGGTCTTGCCAGCCTTAAGAAGATGCCAGAAAATCCTAAACAAGAACTTTTAGTGGCCGTAGCCGGGCCAGCGGTAAACGTAGTGATTGCAATAATCCTGGCAATCTTTGTACCTGTGGAAAATTTTTTAGGTATGGAAGCGGAAGCTTTGGAACAAGAGCTTGCCATGGTTGATGCAAACAACTTTTTCTTCTATCTGCTTACAGTCAATATCGCACTTGTTTTATTCAACATCATTCCTGCTTTTCCTATGGACGGAGGAAGAATTTTCAGGGCCCTGCTCTCCATGAAGGTCGGACGCATCAAAGCGACTCAAGTTGCATCTTCGTTGGGTAAATTTCTGGCACTCCTCTTTTTTCTTTACGGACTTTTTTATGGCATAATCCTTTCAGTTATTGCCGTGTTTATCTGGTTTGGTGCTCATTCTGAAAACATCATGATTAAGCAGATTGAATTGATGAAGGGATATAAAATACGTGATGCCATGATTACGGAGTTTACCAAATTAAAGCCAGGTGATACGTTGGAATCAGTTGTTAACAAAATTCTTGCGACCACAGAAAAAGATTTTTTAGTAACTGAAAACGGTGATATAGCAGGGATTTTATTTATGTCTGATCTGTCGCAGGCTCTTAAAGAATCCGGAAAAGAAACAGCTGTAGAAAAGGTGATGGATACATCCGTGAGCAGGCTTGAAGCTGGCGCTGACCTTTCCACTGCATACAGAAAACTGAATCACAGAAACCGCAACTTTTTCCCGGTGCTCGAAGATGGACAAATTGTTGGCGTTATTGACATGAACAATATCAATGAGTTTCTGACTTTTCGTTCGGCATTTGAATACTAATTCTTCCGCAAAGGATTTTTTGGAAGTGTACTACGGATAAAAGACTTAAAAATCCGAACATCTATTCTAATTTCTTATGAGAAGCCGCACCATCAATATTTCGTCTATGCATTATGTGACTGGCAGAAAATCACAGATCGATAACTTCAACCTGCATTCATGAGGCGAGCTTATGAATACAGGTATAATCATTGATATTGAAGATACTCACACAGAAAAATATGATTCCTAAAGTGTCCAAAACGATTCTGAAATCAGCAACAAATGCTGATTCTGACTGTCCAGGAAAAGTTTATCTAAGTTTTGATAATCAATCTTCTATTGCCCCGTCCTTTAGGGAACGAAGAGTCTCTTAAAATCAGGGCTTTAGCCCTTCACGGTACTGCTTATTAGGGCTAAAGCCCTTTTCCAATGTAATCAATTTAGTCCCCGGCCTGAAGACCGGGGTAATAGACTACATCTTATTTATTGTTTAGGACGCTATTAATATTATTCAAATCTTGCAAGCCTATGACTTTTGATCTTTCAGAAGATCTCGTATTTCGGTCAGTAATTTCTCTTCTGCATTTGGCTCAGGCGGTGGTGAAGGAATAGTTTCTTCTCTTTTCTTCATGTTTTCAAAAGCACGAATAACCATAAAGATGGCAAAAGCAATAATCGTAAAGTCCACAATATGCTGGATAAACATGCCGTAGTTTAAAGTTACAGCGGCCGCTTCCCCGGTCGCTTCCTGAAGTGTCCATATAAACTCCGTAAAGTCCACACCCCCCAATAGCAACCCGATAGGCGGCATTAATACATCATTTACAAAAGATGTAACAATTCGGCCAAATGCGGCTCCAATTACAACTGCTACGGCTAAATCGACTACATTGCCCCGCATAGCGAATTTTTTAAATTCACTGATCATACTCATGATTGTTTTCCAGTTAGTTATAGGTAAGTAAACGGAGAATACATCTTTTTAAAAATGAATCCAATAAGGCAGTAAATTTTAGATAGGATTGTCTCCGGCCCGCTCAAAACTTGATGGCCTTATCTCTCCATGTTTTGTAAATCGTTCTTATAATAAAAAACCCTTGTAAGTCATTTGCTTACAAGGGTTTTATGTGCCCTGGAATGGAGTCGAACCATCACGGCCGTTAGGCCACACGCCCCTCAAGCGTGCGCGTCTACCAATTCCGCCACCAGGGCAAAAACTGTTACTAACCAACATTTCAATCTTATAATACAATCCAGCGTCGAACCATCGCGTCCCGATACACACTCTGAATCAGTTATTTGACGAATATCAGTTCTACCACTAAGGCAGATTTTTAACAGACCACAAAGATAGCAGTTTTTTTATGTAAATGGAAAGTCAGGTTTTCAGGATTTTTTATTTTTACTTCCTCTTCGCTACAATTTTTTGGTTCTTCGAATTGCCGTTTCGTACTTTTTGTTTCTGCTACAGTCTCAGCAAAAAGAAACTTAACTCAGCTCATAAATTTCATGACTAATCAGGATGTTGCCGAAAAATTACGTGAAGTCTATAACATGATGCAGCTCGCTGGTGAAAACCGGTTTCGTGCCATCGCTTTTGACCGGGCCGCACAAACCGTAGAGGCTTTAAAAACCGACATCAACAAACATATAGGGGAAAATAGTCTCACCGAGATAAAAGGAATTGGCAAATCGATTGCAGACGACATCAAAGCATTTTCAGAGACTGGCAGCATGCCCGTACTCGATGCCCTTAAAGAAAGAGTGCCTAAAGGGCTCGTGGAGTGGCTGAACATTTCAGGTCTGGGCCCAAAAAATATTGCTAAAATCCATAAGGAGCTTGGCATTTCAGAGATATCCGAACTGAAAGAAGCCTGCCAGAGCGGTGCAGTAGCAGAACTTCCGGGCCTGGGGAAAAAATCAGCCGAAAAAATTATAAAATCGATCGAATACCTCGAGAAATTTGGTGAACGGGCGAGACTCGATCAGGCAATGGAGATCGCAAATCCGTTTTTTAACTATGTAAAAGAGCTCGAAGGGGTAGAAAAGTGCGATATTGCAGGTTCACTTCGGCGCTCACGGGAAACCATAGGTGATGTAGACATTCTGGTTGCCGCCGGCAAAGAGGATGTCGAGTCGATTTTTGATGCGTTTGTAAATCACCAACTTGTTGTGGAGCTGCTTGGGCGGGGTGACACCAAAAGCTCCGTTCGGACTGAAAACGGCCGGCAAGTGGATCTCCGAATTGTAACTCCGGAGCAGTATCCGGCTGCTCTGATGTATTTCACAGGAAGCAAGGAACATAATATTGTACTGAGACAGCGGGCACGTGACCGCGGAATGGCCCTTAATGAATATGGACTCTTTGAACTGAACAGTGAAAAAGAGACCGATTTTGACCAGCCTGTCCCAACGGAATCAGAATCAGATATTTATAAGAAACTGGACCTCCATTTTGTACAGCCCGAACACCGGGAAGATCGGGGCGAATTTGAGTATTATGCTGAGCATAAGTCCATGGAGCTGGTTCAAAAGGCGGACATCAAAGGTGTAGTTCACGCACACAGCACCTGGAGCGACGGCAAATACAGTATCAAACAGATGGCTGAAGCCGCAATCGACCGGGGGTATGAATACCTCTTGATTACCGATCACTCCAAAACAGCCGCTTATGCAGGTGGTCTGACGGTTGACGAAATCAAACAGCAGTGGGATGAAATAGATGAGCTGAACGAATTACTGTCGTCTGATGGTGAAAATTTCACCGTTTTTAAAGGTATTGAATCCGATATTCTGAGTGACGGGTCACTCGACTACCCTGACAATATACTGGAGGGCTTCGACTGCGTCATTGCCAGCGTACACAACGGCCTTGAGATGGATGCAGATAAGATGAACGCCCGGTTTGCGGCAGCCATCAAAAATCCGTTCACGCGGATTGTGGGCCATCCCACAGGTCGGCTTCTCTTGAAACGTGAGGAGAGCAAAATGGATCTAAATCGTTTGATTGAACTGGCCGCAGCCAACAATACAGCCATTGAAATCAATGCTAGCCCCTGGCGGCTTGACCTCGACTGGCGCTACGGAAATAAAGCAAAAGAGGTTGGCCTGATGACCTCCATTAATCCTGATGCACACTCAGTTGAAGGGATTGACGACATTCGGTACGGTGTAATGATTGCCCGAAAAGCCAAGTTTGAACCGTCTCGTGTTTTGAACACATTTAGTGCTGATGAGTTTAAAAAGTGGGTTTCTGAACGATAGTCTCCCTTTCCCCAACGGGATCCCTGTGGGAGAAGGGGGAAAAACACGCAAGGCGTGGCAGGGGGATGACCTGACAGGCGTTGATTCAAGCAAATTGATATTTTTAAGAGCTCATAACTCTTTCGATTAATCACCATTAGGGTTTTTCACTTTCCCCATAAACAGATTTACCCCGCTTGTTCTTTCGTGGATAATAAAAACGAAGGGCCGGTTCACCTCTACTGCGGGCGGCATGGATGTTACGCCTATTCCGACTGATGTTGCCGCTGCGGCCTCTGTCCCCTCTTCATCTACAGATACAAAGGTTTTGTGTTTTATCTCACTGATAAACAAATTCTGTGCAGCCGGTTCGGCAATTCCACTAAAATCGGCTTCCGATTCTGAAAACGGCAGCTCCATTCCCATGGAGCGCAGTATGTCGTTATAGCTAAGCTCGTATTCCAGTTCAAATTTGGGCAGGCTCACCATCACGTCCCTGCCAGATGATCTCAGCCCATCCCGCCACTTCAATACGTTTTCA
>DATGBT010000104.1:0-3297 GCA_035312505.1 Balneolaceae bacterium
AAATCGAGGCATGTCCGCTTGAGGCGGTTTGTTAGCTTGCTAAAGAACCCCAATTATGACCCCTTTAAAAATTGTAGCTTGTTCGTACCTTTCTAAAATTTCTGACAGCTCATTCAGGGTCATTTTTTCTGGAGCGATACCGTATGCAAAGTTCATTAATTGATTTTTGGCATACCGCAATTCCACGTAACCATTTGTGAAAACACTTACCGTCTCACAATTAACATTACCTAGTACGTTTTTAATTTCTTCTTCTGAAGGTTCCCCTGAATTCACTATGGAATGAATTTTCTCAAAACTCTGATAATTTTCGAGATAGTTTTTCTTCATCTTTTCAAACTGCCCCTGTTTTGTAGTACAGGAACCAACCCAGAAAATGAAGGAGAACAATGTTAGGAAAAAAAGACTTTTTTGCATTTGCTAATCTTTTAATGGTTAAGCATGCTAACATGTATTTCTCTTCAGGCTATTCAGCTCTGGATTGTACCGGATAGTAATCTATATACCTTACTCCTGCAAATACAAGCATGATAATCTCCGGTTAATAATTATCGGCACAATCATAAAGTCCGAATAATTCGCCGATATGCTTCATCAAAAACAGATTAAAAGTTTTCAATTCTGTTTCATGCAATGCTCAGACTTAATCACCCGACCTACTTAATACTCTCGTTCAAGCGCTGGTTTTTGTTCTTTTTCCTGTGCAGGTGAGTTATAAGTCTTCTCAGCAGGAGCTATTTTCAAAAGCCAGAAAATACCAATACCAACCAAAAGAAGTGCAAATAGCAGAACGGTCTGGCGGATGCTCAGGATTCCAAACTCCAGCATGAGGGCCGCAAACGTAACAGAGATAGACTGCGAGAGCGTAAAAAGGAGCCATTCCGTGCTAAAGACGCGTCCGCGAAACGTATCGGGAGCACGGCGCTGAAGCAGTACAGTGCTCATCACCCAGTTAGAGCCGGATGCCAGGTGAGCAAGCGTAACCATCAGCGAAATCCAGAGCAGCGATTCCAACCCGCTCACAAACACATAGCTGATTCCTCCAAAAATCATGCAGTACCCCATCGCCTTCACCCAATTGCTCTCATCTTTGAACACGCGTCGGCCGATCACCGGGCCTATTCCCGTTCCCACACCCCGCGCTGCATATAGCACGCCAAGACCGATACTCCCCATCAGCAGTACATCTTCAGCAATCAAAATCAGCAGGTACACAAGCGCGCCGATGCAGCTTGTAAACATTCCTTTCGCCATCGTTGGCCGCATGACACCGGGATTGTCCTTCAGAAACTGAAAACCCTCCATGATACCGGTCAGCGGATTCTTTGTTCTGTGTTTCTCTTCCGCACTCATCTCGGTTTGTGGGATCACAGCTCTGTAAATAAAGACGGCCGATAACAGATAAGTAGCCGAGTTAATCAAAAAGACGAGATCGGTTCCCAGCCAGGCAGTAGCAAAACCGCCAATGGCCATCGCCGCTGTAAAGATGAAGCTCCACGAGGCTGCCGACAATATATTGGCAATCACAAGCTCATCGGACGAGGTTATATTTGGAATAGACGACGTCTTGGCCGGTTCGAATATGGCAGAAAATATCATCTGCAATGCCATCAGCAGGTAAGCAAGCCAGAGTAATTCGAAAGAGACGATAAGCAGAAACCCGAGCACTACCACGGCACGAATAATGTCGCACCAGATCATTAGTTTGCGTCGATTCATCCGGTCAGTAATGTGCCCGGCAAACGGGGATGAAAACGCCAGGCTGAGTGTCTTCACAACTATGATCAGGCCAAGCAACAGCTCGGAATCACTATAATCCTGAATCAGTGCATAGATCGCTAAAATCCCGAACCAATCACCGAAATTCGATACAACCTGAGCGAGCCAAAGGCGCCTGTAGTTTTCATTGGACCTGACAAGGTCTAGATAAGGTTTCAGAGAAAAGTTCAAGCCGTTGGTTGCCCCAGATATAACGTGTTAATTTTTAGTGCCATGCCTACTATTGAATCAAACTTAAAATGTTGTGTATGTAAATCTGAAATAACATTACACTTATGACGACCAAAAATAGAGTGGTTCTACGAGAAACATTTTGGCTGTATGAAATAATTCAAAAGAAAAATTTTCAATACAGGCGTCAAAAGCCTGGATAATTACTCACTCAAAAAAGTTAATAATCAATCTATTTTGTACACGGAATGTCCTGTTTCTACAGATACTGAATCAATCGAAAAACACCGCCTGATTACCCCAAGGGACAGGCAGAATGACACTTATCTTTATGGGATTCAGGGGCGGCTGGATAAATTGGCACCATTAAATTTTGATTTCGAACCCACGCCGCCCACTCTCATAACGAGGAGTTTGTCATCCTGAACGACGACCTTGCTTTTGAGGTCATAGTGAATGATCTGTAAAAGCAAAGTTCTTTATCTACTGCCGAAGTAATAAATAAAAATTGAAGACTACCCCACAAAGCTGCTCGTAGAACCAAATCATTAAAGCATATAGAAAAACTTAACTGATTTATTCTAAAAAGTTGTAGTAAGAATACTTCGTGTTGCTTGGTGGCCTCGCGTCCTCGTGGCAAAGATCGGCAGTTTATTTCCACGAAGGCACAAAAACTCTAAGTTTCACGAAGTAAACTTTAATAATTAAGGCGCCCATAAATCAAATCCATCTTTTTGGACAGCCTCATGAGGAATACAACCGACCGATAACGTCGAGCCTGATCAAAAGACCGGCTCTGAAAATCACTCAACACCCGTACTACCAAATCCACCCTCATTCCGTTCTGTCTTGTCCAATGTCTCGACTTCGCTGATTACAGCCTGACTCACGGGCGCAATCACCATCTGTGCAATCCGGTCACCATGTGAAATCGTAAATGGCTCACTCCCGTGGTTAATCGCCAGAACCTTTACCTCCCCCCTGTAGTCGGAATCGATAGTGCCGGGAGAGTTGAGCATGGTGATGCCTTGTTTATAGGCGAGTCCGCTTCTTGGCCTTACCTGAGCTTCATAGCCGTGCGGTATGGCCATCTGAAAACCGGTAGGCACCAGCGCTCTTTGTCCTTGTTGTAGAACAATGGATTCCGTTACAGCCGCTCTGAGATCCATCCCTGCAGCGGCATCAGATTCATAGGAAGGCAGCGGAAGGTCGGCTCCATGTGGAAGTTTCCGAAATTGACAAACAGGGTTAGTCGTGTCGCTCATAAGATATCAGTCGAACTTTAACATTTCCAAATATGACTTTTACGTGTGCTTCAAGCGGAATCCGCAAGTCATCAGTCATAAA
>DATGBT010000105.1:0-6592 GCA_035312505.1 Balneolaceae bacterium
AGACTTTCCATTGATTTGTTCACAAAGGTTCAGGACGATTTTGAAAAGCGTCAATATGTTATTCTCGCAGAACTAAAGAAGATATCGAAGGAGTTTCAGTATTATAAAATTTACCCGCACTTAAGTCTGCTTGTTGAGCTCCACAAAATCCTGAAAGATGTAATAAACCGGTTGTCTGATTTAAGAGGGAAATTCCCCAAACGAATTGGGAAAATTGACTGGGTGAATCGAATAATTGAGCATGAAGTAGTTTTCATAGATGGCACTGACCTGTCTGCAGTCGAAGATCTGATCAATTGGGCTCTTCCAAATATTGAGAGGGTAATTGCAGAAGGAATTGCTATTCATGAATATGTTGAAAACGAACTTTTCTTAGAGCATGTGGGTATTCTGCCAAGCTACCGTGAAGAGGGGTACCTTTTTGTTCCGGATAATGTGGAAAAAAAACTTAATCTTTTTCGGTTTGAAGCATCGATCTTTCAAAGCTCAAAAGCCCCATACCGGTCACTAAGAACGACGTATTTACGGTCAATAAAGCAAAGTGGCGCTCAAATTGCCCCCGGTTCGATAAAATTACAGTTAATTATGGAGGAGAAAGAATTGCCAAATCCTGCAACATACGCAGTTGAAACCCATCTTGTTTTCCCATTCGATCAGGTAATTATGCCGGTAGCAAAACGGAAGCTTATGAAGGTTATCAGCCAATAAATCAGATACTTGCGAATTTATATTCTGCTTCGCCATGAATCGACGTATTGAAGCATTCATTCTCGTTAACCGGTTTTATGGCTTCAAGTTGCAGGAAAATACAGACAGGACAGAAAAAAGGTGAACCTGTAGGTATTGATTATAAAGTGCCGTAGATTACACTTCAATCTTTAAATTACACTTACAGTAAGGTTACCAGTAAACTTCTCTTGTACGAATGCGTAGAAATACACAATGAGTCTTGTAGAGATCCTGACGTATTTGTACAAATTAATACCACTTATATACTATGGCACAACAAGGAAAAATTAAGTTTTTCAACTCACAGAAAGGATTTGGATTTATAGAGCCTGAAGATGGCGGAAAAGATGTTTTTGTTCACAGAAACAATGTTCCTGATCTTGGCCCATCTCAAGGACTTGAAGAAGGCGAAAAAGTAGAATTCGAAATTGAAGATACACCTAAAGGCAAAAGCGCAGTAAACGTAAAAAGCCTCGATTACGAATAGGGATTAACAATTTTTCGTATAAATAAAAAAGCCAATCCGGCAACGGTTTGGCTTTTTTTATGCTCCGGATGTTTCGGGTATTTTCCGAAATACTGAAAAATACCCCTCTTTTTACTAAGGGGAATTGACTTCTTATTTTCCGGATTCAAATACAGGTTTAAAAGAGTTTCACTATTGATAGTTTTCGAACCACCCCAGGATGTAAGCCACCTTACGAATAAGATTGCTGGGACGACTCACAATTCCGTGAGAGGCATCCGGGATTCGAACCATAGCCGCATCAATACCCTGAAGCTTTAACGCCTGGTAATATTGCTCACTCTCACTCATTGGAGTTCTGTAGTCATCCTCACCTGTAAGTAGCATTGTAGGTGTGGTTACATTGCCAACCAGGGAGATAGGAGAGAGCTGGTGATATTCCAAAGGATTTTCCCATGGTAATCCAGGCATCCAGTATTTGGTAAAAAACGGGTACGAATCTGCCGTTAACGCAAAGCTGTACCAGTTAATCACCGGTTTGGCAACAACTGCTGCTGCAAACCGGTCTGTTTTACCTACAGACCATGCGGTTAAAACTCCACCGCCACTACCGCCGGTAATATACAGACGATCTTCATCGATGTAGCCTTCATCTACCACAAAATCTACAGCGTCCATCAGATCGTTGTAATCTTCGCTGGGATAATTACGGTTAATATATGCTGCAAACTCTTCACCGTAGCTGGTACTGCCTCTTGGATTAGTGTATACTACAACATATCCTTTCGATGCCATTAGCTGCAGTTCGGGGGTAAATGAAGGGCCATAGCTGCTATACGGGCCTCCGTGAATTTCCAATATAAGCGGATATTTTTCATCAGGATTAAAATCAGGTGGGGTGATAATCCAGCCGTGAACTTTAAAATCGTCTACGGATGAATCAACCCAGAATTCGCGTGTAGCCCCAAATCCTCTGGATTTTAAAAATTCGGCATTCAGGGTCGTAATTTGGTGATTTGCCATTCGGGTTGGATAGTGTCCAACGGCAAGCTCTGCAGGACGAACAGGCGATCCCATAGGGAATGAAAACCGGCCGTTATTGGAAACTGAATATGAACCGGAGTTGTATGGTCGTCCAATAGACGTACTGGCAAGATCAGTCGCAACCGTAACAATTTCACCATTCAAATTAATATTGGCGACAATCGTTTCTCCCTCAACACTCGTCTGAAAAAATATCGATTCACTGTCTGATGCCCACGTCAGGTTTGAAGGGTCTGTTGTCAGCTCATCTGTGAGAACACGCAGGTTTGATCCGTCCCGGTCCATTAAGTAAATATCTGTTAGCTGATATCCCACAAACTCATCTTCATAACCTGTATAAGCGATGGTTTCGCCGTCGGGTGAAATGAGGGGTGAATTGTGAGGGCCACGTTTGTCCGTGAGTTGAGTTTTTTCACCACTCTCAATATACATTTCATAGATTTGAGCATTATTTGGGTCCAGTTCAGCATTGCCGGTATAATCAGCCGTAAAAACGATTGATTCGCCTTCAGGAGCCCATGTCGCTCCGTTATGATTAAAATTTCCGCTGGTAAGCTGACGCGCTGCACCTCCCTCAGCACTCATTAAGAATAGATGTGTATATCCTTCCTCAAGTATGCCGGATCGTCCGTCTGCTTTGTACTGCACATGATTAAGCACAGTGGCTGGTTTGGCCCAATCTGCCCCCTCAGGCGGTGAGGGAATGGATGCTAAAACCGGTTTTTCTGCAGGAATCCGCATACTGAACAACAGCTGAGAACCGTCAGGTGACCACCGGAGGTTGCCGGGACTGTGCTGAACATTGGTCACAGAAGCAGCATCACCCGAATCACGCCAGTACACAAAAATCTGATTGGAGCCCTCTTCTGTGGACGTATAGGCGAGTTTGCTTCCATCAGGCGACCAAACGGGTGTTCCATAGCTGTTTTTGCCAGAGGTGAGTGGTTTATGGCCGGAACCATCAAAATTGATTTGCCAAAGATTCGTATATCGCTTGTCCGTCATAATGTCGAACTGATGACGTACATACACAATATGTTCTCCGTCAGGAGATATTTGAGGAGATCCCACGAATTGAAGGTCAAAAACATCGAGATAATCAAAGTTCGGGGTTTGTGCTTGTACCGAAAAGGCGGCAATGCCAATCAGGCAAAGCAGAAAAGTATTTCTGAGAGTTTTCATTGTTTAGGATTGCGTTATGTTTGGTTAAAAATGTTTAGTCAGGGACTTAAAAAGAGCGGAGAACCCGTGTTTGTAATCAACTCGTGAGTGGTAGATCCGAAAGCCAGCCGTTTTATGGCAGAAACAGCATGTGCGCCTAAAACTGTACAATCAGCAGATATTTCTGATTGATGGTTTATTATCGATTTTGCGGGGGAATCATTCTCTATAATGTGGCTTTGAATAGATGTTAGCCCCTGATCCTTGAGGTATGCTTTGGCATACCCATTGATCTCTTTCGCGCTTTCCTTGTTGGCTTTTGTCTGAACCGTGAGAAGGTCGATATTCATACCGGAAGAAGCCAGTGACCGGGAAAAACTTTTCATTGATCTGGCTGACGGACTGCTTCCATCGAAAGCAATGAGAATACGGTTTAATTTCTTGAACTCTTCAGTAACAACAAGCGTGGGACACACTCCATTTTTCACGACCTGTGCAAGCGTTTTTGTGTCGCGTTTTGGCTCATTATAAAAGAAGTGGGAATCGCGGCCAATAATCAGGAGATCGTGATACTTCATCCCCTCAATAATGCGTTCATAGGAGGCGCCTTCATTTTTGACAGATGTATAGGGTACATTTGCCTTCTGAACCCTTTTTTCAAAACGGGCCAGAAGATCTTCGGCTACTTCGCGCGATTCATCCGTCAGCTCTTCCCACAAATTTCGTGCATGATGCGTGAAATCAGGTTCTCCCACAATACCTGTGGGATATATATTGCTTGTATCCACCACTGCAAGGCCGGTAACTTTAGCCCCATACGATTTTGCAAGAGCTATTCCGTACTCTGTAGCGATGGGGGTATCCGGGTCGGGGTCGAGAGCAATCAAAATTCGTTTCATAAATCGAGCGTTTGATTCTGTTTAATGAAATGTATAAAGAGTGCCTTTAAAAACGAAACGGTAGAAAACCCTTTCAAGGCCGGTTTGCAGATCAGATATTGGTATAGTTAGCCACGGAAACACAAATTCACGAAACATGGCGAGGGGTTTTCGTGGGTATTTAAAGGAATTATTTAAATCAAGGGATGCTTCAAAACAACTAATAACTTAGGTGATTTAGTGCATTGGTGGTAGAAATAAACGCGAACCTCGGCAATGAATGATCACAAAAGCTTGACATCACAAAATGGAAAAGACACTGAAGGTGTCACAGATCAAAGCCTGGGGCTGAGTTACGATGCCCCTTCAGGGCCGGTTTTCAGGTCGGACATTGGTTTAATAGTCACGAAAACAGAAAAGCACGAAAAAAGACAGGGGTAATTCGTGGAGAATGAAAAGAATTTATTGAATCAAGGAATGCATCAAAATGCGTAAAAAAATTTCTGGTATTGTGCTTTCGTGGCAAGAATTCCAGGAGTATGGATTATTAACAGCCATTAAATCTCGAAAGCACAAAAAGAAGACAGCGAATCTTTCCTGGACACAAATTCTGGTTTGAAGAGGACCTTAACTTTTTACAAAATTGCTTATCTGAAATGGATATCAATGCACAGGTTATGATTGAAGCCCGGATTACAAAATTTTGGTTTTCAGGAGAATTGTTTATAATCGAAGCATTGATTCTGATTTTCAATCAAACCAAATCACATAAATTTTAGATTGATATGAACGAAGGTGCTCAGGCTTACTGGAAAAGAAATATCCGACTGCTGCTCATTCTTCTCAGCGTATGGTTCATTGTCTCTTTTGGTTTCGGCATTCTGTTTGTAGATACATTAAATCAGATACAGATCGGCGGTTTTAAACTGGGATTCTGGTTTGCTCAACAGGGATCTCAGTACGTATTTATTATTCTCATCTTTATCTATGTGGTGAAAATGAACCAGCTCGACCGCGAGTTTATGTTCGACGAAGAGTAACTAACGAAAAACAATAACCCACAACATTTACAGAATAAATTTATGGGCATTCAGGGATGGACTTTTTTAATTGTTGGGATTACGTTTGCCCTCTACATTGGCATTGCGGTATGGGCGAGGGTAGCGTCCACCAGCGATTTTTACGTGGCAGGCGGCAGGGTACATCCACTGGCAAATGGGATGGCGACCGCAGCAGACTGGATGTCGGCCGCCTCATTTATATCCATGGCCGGCCTTATCGCTTTTCTGGGCTATGACGGATCTGTATATCTTATGGGATGGACAGGTGGTTATGTATTGCTGGCCTTATTGCTAGCTCCATATCTTCGAAAGTTTGGGAAGTTCACTGTTCCGGATTTTGTGGGTGACCGATACTACTCGGACACCGCACGTGTTGTGGCCATTTTATGCGCTATTTTTATATCGTTTACGTACGTTGCCGGACAGATGAGAGGGGTTGGAATTGTTTTTTCGCGCTTTCTTGATGTAGGGATTACCCAGGGCGTTATCATCGGGATGATCATTGTCTTTTTCTATGCGGTTCTTGGCGGAATGAAGGGGATCACCTATACGCAGGTGGCGCAATATTGTGTGCTCATATTTGCCTATCTCGTTCCTGTAATTTTTGTTTCGATTTTAATGACGGGTAATCCAATTCCGCAGCTTGGCTTTGGAGGCACTTTGGAAGGGGAGGGTGGTGTATACCTGCTTGATCGCCTGGATGGATTGATGACCGACCTCGGTTTTGCAGCCTACACAGAAGGCAGTAAGCCTACGATAGATATTTTCTTTATTACCGCTGCCCTGATGGTCGGGACGGCAGGGTTGCCTCACGTTATTATCCGGTTTTTCACCGTACCGAAAGTAAAAGATGCGCGAATATCGGCTGGTTATGCCCTTATTTTTATTGTACTGCTCTATAGTACGGCCCCGGCGGTTGCCGCATTTGTGAAAACAAATTTAATTACCAGCGTGAATGATGTGGCCTATACAGAAGTGCCTCAGTGGTTTACAAACTGGGAATCAACCGGTCTGCTTCAGTATGAGGATGCCAACAATGACGGGTTGGTTCAGTATCATGCGAACCCCGAAATTAATGAACTTACCATCGATCCCGACATTATGGTTCTGGCAAGTCCGGAAATTGCACAGCTTCCAAACTGGGTGGTTGGTTTGGTGGCTGCGGGAGGACTTGCTGCGGCGCTATCCACGGCTGCAGGTTTATTACTGGTTTTAGCCACATCCATTGCTCACGATCTGTTTAAGCGAACACT
>DATGBT010000106.1:0-8947 GCA_035312505.1 Balneolaceae bacterium
CTGGGTATTTCACAAGCAGGACATTTTTCACTGGGCTTCGCGATCATTTGCAGAGGCTACGGACGGAGATGATGAGATTGCCAGAAAAGCACTTTATTACAAAGCAGCCAATGAAAAACTTTCGGGGCGCAGCCGTGAAGCGCTCGAAACATTTCGGGAGTTTGGGGATCGATTCAGTGATGGGGTTTTTTATGAGAAAGCCATGCTGGAATGGGCAATAACTGCTTTCGAACTCGGGTTTTACAATGAGTCGATTGAAGTGCTGCTGCCGCTTGCAAGGAACTACGAGGAACTTGACGATCCCGGCTCAATACTTACTTTTTTGGGTGAGGCATTTTACGCCAACAATGAATACTCCAGGGCGATAGACAGCTTTGAGCTTGCAAGTGAATTGGAGTCGCTGGATCCGGCATTAAAACGTCAGGCTCGATTTCAAAGAGCATGGGTACTCTACTTTAACCAGGCCTATGCACAGTCTCAGCCCGATTTTGAACGCGTTCATAATGAAGCTCCGGACACCGACATCGGCAGGGAAGCACTATTCTGGAGCGCTGATGCAAACTTTCAAATAGAAGAGTTTGGCAAGGCAGCTCAGCAGTTTGAAGAGTTTATTCGCTCTTATCCTGATGACGAAATGGTAGGGGCTGCAAAATACAGCCTGGGTTGGTCCTACTTTAAAATGGGTGACTTCGAGAATGCCACCGGCCCGCTAATTGACTTTCAAAACAACTATGAGCCGCCTACAATAGCTCTGTTTCCCTACGATATTGATACAAAACTGAGAATCGGAGACGCTTTTTTTGCGCAGGGGAAGTATGAAGAAGCGATGGAGTATTATCAAAACACTATCGGAGCTGAACCGGGTGGTGATTATGCCATGTACCAGGTGGCAAACAGCTACTACCGTATGAACCGAAACTTTGAGGCAGTAACGCAGTTTCGCCGTCTTTTACGGATCTATCCATTTAGCCGTCTGAGAGAGCAGGCGCAGTATAATATTGCTTACATTTATCTGAACACGGGAAACTATGATCAGGCAATAGAAGAGTTTACATCTGTCATTGAGAAATATCCATCAACCGAATGGGCAGCAAGGGCACAATACAACATAGGTGATTCTTATTATAATGCCGGTTTATATGAAGAATCGATAGAGGCTTACCGGCAGGTGCTCGAAGATTATCCGCGAAGTGAATACATTATTGAGGCGGTGGATGGGATACAGTTTGCGCAGCTTTCTGCCGGGGGGGAGGATACAAGTACCGATGTGCTGGAAGAATTTCTTGCCGATAACCCAACATCAACCACTGCAGACCGGCTTCGCTACCGACAGGCCGAAAATGTATATCAAACCGGAGATTATGAGGCAGCCGTGCGGGAATTCCGGCAATATTTGCGAATTACGAATAATCGCGAACTTATGCCCGAGGCCTATTTTAACATGGCCAATGCTCATATGATGATTGATCAACCGGCCGAAGCAGTTGATGCACTTGAAACGCTAATTAATGATTTTCCTGATACGGACAGGGCAGCATCAGCACTTGCTGAACTAGGAAGGCTGCAGTTTGAACGGGAAAATTATTCAGCATCACTCGAACGGTTTACGCAGCTGCTCGAGACAGACGAACGATTCCAGCAGGAAGCGTACCTGGGTATTGCCAATGCCCATTTTGCCATGGGAAATATGAATGAAGCCCGACAGAATTATGAGCAGGTACTTTCTGCCAATCCCGATAATGATGCAGCCAGGGTGGGCCTGGGCAAGGTTCTCCTCGAAGATGGACGCAGAGATGAAGCCCGTAGGTTCTTTAATCTTGTTGCCGAAAGGAACTCTACCAATATCGGAGCTGAAGCTCAATACCTTGTTGGAGAAACACATCTTGCAGACGGTAACCCGCAGCAGGCACTCGAAGCATTTGCAAACGTAAAAGTGCTTTTTGAAGCGTATGATGTGTGGGTGGCAGAGGCTCAGTATAAAACTGCAGAAATTTATATTCGGGAGGGCCGGCGCGGGGATGCCATTTCGCTGCTGCGAACCATTTTGGAAGATTACCCGGGTACTTCCGGCGCAGCCAAAGCTCAACGACTTTTACAAAATAACTAAACAATGACTGAATCTATTCACCCCGCTGCTAAGTTGCGCGGGGAAATAACAATGCCCGCAGATAAATCTATTTCTCACCGGGCAGCACTTTTTGCGTCCATATCCGATGAAAGTAGCGTAATTGAAAACTATTCCCGTGCGGCTGACCCTGCAAGCACTCTTAGCTGTCTTAGATCACTGGGTGTGAAGATCTCAAAAGAGGGCGACAGAGTAGAGATAGAGGGTGTTGGGCGGGATGGATTTTTAAGACCGGAAACACCACTGGACTGCGGAAATTCAGGCACAACCATGCGGCTTCTGGGTGGAATTATTGCCGGTGCAGGTGTTCGATGTACGCTTACCGGAGATGAGTCACTATCATCCAGAACAATGAAACGAATCACAGATCCACTTACGAAAATGGGTGCTGCTGTGTCTGCCAGGGAGAACCTATATGCACCCCTCGAGTTTTCCGGACATATTAAGGGTGGGATTCACGCCATTCGTTTTCCTTTGCCAATAGCCAGTGCACAGCTTAAATCATCGGTTCTTTTGGCGGGCCTTTTTGGTGATGATGAAACCGAGGTTGTTGAGCATATACAGAGCCGCGATCATACTGAGCGGCTACTTGGGCTGAGGCGGGAGCCGTACGGTGATGGAAAAATTATAAGAAGCAGTCGTAGTGATGTAATACCGGCACAAAACTACAGGGTGCCAGGCGATTTTTCAGCAGCAGCATTTTGGCTTGTAGCAGGGTCTGTTCATAAAAATGCTTCCATTCGTATACCCGGAACCGGAATTAATCCAACCAGGATTGCGGTTCTCGAAGTTTTAAAAAAGATGGGAGCGAATATTACCGAATCAAATCCCTCATTTGAAGGAGAGGAGCCCACAGCCGATTTACACGTTGAATCTGCTTCACTCACCGGTATTGAGCTGGACCCTGCACTCATTCCAAACTGTATTGATGAGCTTCCTGTATTGATGGTGGCCATGTGCTTTGCAGAGGGTATTTCCAAAATTAAAGGAGCCGAAGAACTTCGCCATAAAGAAACCGACCGGCTTGCTGCAATGACCGACGTACTGAAAAAAGCCGGTGCCAGTATCGAGTCCTTACCAGATGGTATGATCATTAACGGGAATCCCTCTTTCGAGCCAAACCCATCGGTTTATGAAAGTTTTCATGACCATCGCATAGCCATGGCAGCAGCTGTTCTTTCTTTGGCAGGCAAAAAAGTCTCCGGGGTAAAAGATTCAGAATGCACAGCGATTTCCTACCCTGAATTTTGGGATCATCTCAAAAAGCTTACCATAACGTCGCTGTAAAACTGGCACCAGGACACGAATATTCACTTCAATATGTCAATACGTCAGTGATGCTGCAGATGCAGTGTTGTTGGCATTGAGGTTGCTCATACCTATAACAAATCGAAAAAATTATGAGCAATTTTACAATCGACATAGAAAAACAGCTTACCCGTCTGGGTAAGGATATCCAAAATTTGGTAGACAGAGTTGTACCCACCGGAAGCGAAATGAATGATTTCCATCCGCTTTGCGACTTAATCGAAAGCAGCGACAGATATATCATTCAAATGGATCTGCCGGGTATGGGAAAAGATCAGCTTCAGATTACTCAGAAAGACAGGGTAATCACCATTAGCGGTGAACGCGAACTTTTCCTTGAGGATGATGAAGAGCTGAAAAGGTCAGAGCGGAAACAGGGGTCGTTTTCAAGATCATTTGCACTGCCCGAAAATGTGGATCCCTCCTCTATATCAGCGGCGTGCACGAACGGTGTACTCACTGTAAAAGCCAACAAAACTGAAAGTAACAACAGTAAGTCGGGTACGTCTATACCGATTGAATAACCATTTTTTAAACTAAAAAACGAAATACGAATTAAGGTACTATTATGGGTAAAATCATAGGAATTGACTTAGGAACAACAAACTCTTGCGTTGCGGTAATGGAAGGCGGTGAGCCTGTCGTTATCCAGAATGCTGAAGGTGGGCGTACGACTCCCTCTATTGTGGCATTCAGCAAGGACGGAGAGAGACTTGTAGGCGCACCTGCCAAAAGACAGGCTATTACGAATCCCGACAAAACCATTTCGTCGATCAAGCGATTTATGGGCCGCATGTTTAATGAAGTGAAAGAGGAGACCAGCCAGGTATCCTATAATGTGGTAAAATCGGACGACGACGGTACTGCCCGCGTTCAAATCGATGACAGAAAATATGCACCGCAGGAAATTTCGGCGATGGTGCTCCAGAAAATGAAGCAGACTGCTGAAGAATATCTCGGAGAAAAAGTGACGGATGCCGTAATTACGGTTCCGGCCTATTTTAATGATGCACAGCGAAAAGCGACACAGGAAGCAGGAAAAATTGCTGGTCTGGAAGTAAAACGGATCATAAATGAGCCAACGGCTGCTTCTCTCGCATACGGACTGGATAAAAAGGACCAGGATCAAACGATTATTGTGTATGACCTTGGTGGCGGAACATTCGACGTTTCCGTACTGGAACTGGGCGATGGTGTGTTTGAAGTGAAATCAACATCGGGTGATACGCATCTTGGTGGTGACGACTTTGACCAGAGGCTGATTAACTTCCTGGCCGATGAGTTTAAGAAAGATGAGGGCATCGATCTCAGAAAAGATCCAATGGCGATGCAGCGTTTAAAAGACGCCGCTGAGAAAGCAAAAATTGAGCTTTCCAGTTCTCAGAAAACAAATGTGAATCTTCCCTTTATCACGGCTACAGATTCAGGCCCGAAACATCTCAATATCGACATCACACGCGCAAAGTTTGAGCAGCTTGTGGATGATTTGGTGAAGAGAACGATTGGCCCATGCGAGAAGGCAATTAAAGATGCCGGAATTGGTAAAAGTGAAATCGACCAGGTAATTCTCGTTGGTGGTTCCACACGAATTCCGAAAATTCAGGAAACCGTTAAAGAATTCTTCGGAAAAGATCCAAGTAAAGGCGTGAACCCTGATGAAGTTGTGGCGGTGGGTGCTGCCATTCAGGGTGGCGTTATGTCTGGCGATGTAGACGACGTGGTTCTGCTTGATGTAACACCACTTACTCTCGGTATTGAAACACTGGGCGGCGTAATGACGAAGCTTATTGAATCCAATACGACCATTCCAACCAGTAAGAAAGAGACATTTTCAACAGCTGCCGATAATCAAAGCAGTGTGGAAATACACATTCTTCAGGGTGAACGTGCCCAGGCAAAAGATAACCGAACCCTTGGACGTTTTCATCTCGACGGTATTCCACCGGCACCGCGCGGAGTACCCCAGATTGAGGTGACATTCGACCTGGATGCAAACGGCGTTCTGAACGTGAGTGCGAAAGATAAAGGCACCGGAAAAGAGCAGAGTATTCGAATCGAGGCTTCCTCAGGACTGAGTGATGAAGAGATTGAAAAAATGAAAACATCTGCCGAAGAGCATGCTGAAGAGGACAAGAAAATCCGTGAGAAGATCGAAACGCTAAACAAGGCAGATTCGCTGATATTTTCTACACGTAAGCAGGTTGACGAGCACAAAGATAAGATCTCGGAAGAGAATAAAACCAAGATTGAAGAAGCGCTCACCAAGCTCGAAGAGCTTCATAAAGCTGAAAACGTGGATGAAATTGAACCGGCAATTGAAGAGCTGAACCAGGCCTGGGCGGCTGCTTCTCAGGAGATTTACCAGGCAAGCGAGGCTGAAGGTCAGGCTCAAGGCGGAGAGCCGGGAGCACAGAACGGCAGTGATGCAGGTTCTGCAGAAGGCGATGACGCTGTAGATGCCGACTTCGAAGTTGTTGATGATGAAGACGACGAGAAGAAGTAAGCAGCTGATCTGATTCAGGTAATCTTGAAAGCCCGTTCCAGTTTACAGGAACGGGCTTTTTTAATTTGTTTTAACTTCCAATAGTTTACACAGAGTTTTACTTTACGTTTATGAACGTATTAGGAATTGAATCATCTTGCGACGAGACGGCGGCTTCGGTCTATTCTGATGGAGTGATCCGGTCGAATGTGATTGCTTCGCAGTCTATTCATGAACAGTTTGGAGGAGTAGTACCGGAACTGGCCTCACGAGCTCACCATAAAACGATATGGAAAACGGTACAGCAGGCGCTGGATGAATCCGGCAAAAGCATAGACAATATTAATGCTATAGCCGTATCCCAGGGACCAGGCTTGATGGGGTCTCTTCTGGTAGGGATTAGCTTTGCAAAAGGATTGGCCATCTCTTACAAGAAACCACTCGTTGGCGTAAATCATATTGATGCCCATATGTATGCCAATTTTATTGAGCATGAGGAAACCTATCCTTTTATTGCTCTTATCGTATCCGGAGGGCATACGCGTCTGGTATATGTAAAATCTGTATTCAATCACGAAATATTGGGAACCACCCGGGACGATGCCGCCGGTGAGGCGTTTGATAAAATTGGCAAAATTCTTGGCCTTCCATATCCCGCCGGTCCTGTGGTTGATCAACTCGCTAAAGATGGTGATCCTGAGTTTTATAACTTTCCCAGATCTATGATCAACAAAGGGTTGGATTTTAGTTTTTCGGGGCTAAAGACCAGTGTGCTTTACTATACACAGGAGAAATCTGAGGAGTTTATTCGCGATCACATAGATGATATTTGTGCAAGTGTTTCGGCAGCAATTACGGATGTTTTGGTTAAAAAGCTCGAACGCGCGGTGAAAAAGAGAAACGTAGCCTCTCTTATGCTGGCTGGTGGGGTGTCTGCCAACTCCATGCTCAGAAAAAAGGCAGAAAGCCTTTCTCAAAGACTTGGAGTGCCATTAATGATGCCGGCAATGCAATACTGTACAGATAATGCGGCAATGATTGCGATAACCGGCGCATTAAAAGTTCGTGAAAACCTTACGGATGACTTGAAAATTAAACCTTTTGCCAGAGTTCAATCATAATTACATTACTAAAAACAGGTTTTTGGCGGGGAAATGGAGCGAAAGTAACCGAGCGATCTACAGCAAGCGAACGGCCGACGTGCCGAAAAAGTTATCAACATCAGTCATTAAATCAGCGTAACCCATTATCAGCAAGATGGATACAGACATACTTGTGCAAATAGATCAGTATGAGCTTGACGACCTGCAGCAGTCGTCGCTGACGACACTCCTTCGTCTTTGTGAAAAGCATTTGAGAGAAACTGATCATGACCTGATAACTCGTGCTTTTAAGCTTTGCTGCAAGTCGCACGAAGACGTAACGCGTGCTTCGGGCGAGCCTTACTATCTGCATCCTGTTGAAGTTGCCAAAATTATGGCAGAGGAGTTCAACATTGATGATGTTTCGGTTGCGGCGGCACTTTTACATGATACCGTTGAAGACACATACGTTACTCTCGATCATATTGATGAAATTTTCGGGACAACTGTAAAACATCTGATTGATGGTTTGACAAAAATTACCGGTGTTTTTGAAAACAGAAGTACCAAACAGGCAGAAACATTTATGAAGCTTCTGCTTTCAATGGCAGAAGATATTCGTGTAGTGCTGATTAAGTTTGCCGACAGGGTGCACAACATGCGAACCATTAAGCATCTGCCAAAAGAGAAGCAGCTCAACAAAGCAACCGAAACCATGGAGCTGTACGCTCCGCTGGCACATCGCTTTGGGCTTTTTAAGATTAAAAACGAGCTCGAAGATCTCTGTTTTAAGGTGATAGACCCCAATTCTTACAAATTTTTGGTACGGAAACTGCGTGAAAAGAGAGAGGCGCGCGAAAGTTTTATTGCCGAGTTTATGGATCCGATCAGTGAGGAGCTGGAGAACCAGAATTTCACATTTGAAATAAAGGGACGGCCCAAGCATATCTATTCGATTTATCGAAAAATGCAGATGCAGCAAAAACCATTTGAAGAGATTTATGATCTTTTTGCGATTCGAATTATCCTTGAGGATCCTCATAAGAAAGAAGATTGCTGGCGTGTATATTCGGTGATTACAGATTGGTATACGCCCATTCCCAAACGGTTCAGGGATTTTATCTCGGTGCCCAAGGCAAATGGATATCAGTCGCTGCATACAACGGTGATTACGAAAAAGGGCCGCAAAGTGGAAGTGCAGATTCGGACCCGGAAAATGGATTATATAGCAGAACAGGGGCTTGCAGCACACTGGAAATATAAAGAAGGAAACGATTCAGGAAGTGCTGAACTCGATAAATTCGTACACTGGGTGCGCGATGTTCTGGATGCCCCGCGGCCCGATGCAGCTACTGAGTTTGTTAAGGATTTTCAGCTTAATCTATACCAGGACGAAATCTATGTTTTTACGCCAAACGGTGAACTGAAAACACTGCCGAACGGGGCCTCCTGTATCGACTTTGCATTTGAGATTCACAGTGAAATTGGCGAGACGGCTATTGCCGCAAAAGTAAACGGGAAAATGGTTCCGCTCAGACAAAAGTTGAAATCGGGCGATCAGGTAGAGATTATAACCGGGAACAAGATTAACCTGAATGCGGACTGGATGGATAGCGTGGTTACGCATAAGGCAAGGGCCAGAATAAGGCAGTTCATCAAACAAAAAGAGCGAAAAATTGCGCAGGAAGGGCGCGATATCTGGGATAAAAAAGCAAGTCGCGGAAAGTTTGAGATTTCTGACCAGGAGCTTACCCAAATTGCCAAACGTTTTAAATATGATGATGCCCAGCAGATGTTCCACGAAATTGGCACAGGAGCTTTTGATGTGTCGGAGCTGTATAAACGGGTAAAACAGCTAAAAAGCAAAGGGAGGATCGAAGACGATGCCCCCGAAGAGGATCATAAACCAACCGAAGAGGAGATTTCGAATGAATACTATACAACAGCCCG
>DATGBT010000107.1:0-25549 GCA_035312505.1 Balneolaceae bacterium
AAAAAAATAAAGTTGGGTGACAACGATTGTCACTCCTTTTTTTTAGCTTCTGTCTGTAAATCATAATCAATAAACAACCATGACACCATTACAGATTGGGCTGATATTTTTTGCAGCCGCAGCCGGCTCACTCATTACTTACCTTATATCACGTATGAAAGGTGTACGGCTTGAAGAGAGAATAGCGATTCTGAGGGATGAAAAAGAGGAACGAGAAACGAAATTAAACCTTGAGTCAATCCGCGCAAACGAGGCCGAAAATCAGCTTTCCACTCTGCAGGCAAAGTATCAGCACCTGTCGGAACGTCTTGAAGAACAGAAAGCTGAATTATCTGAGATGCAAACGACATTCAGGGATGAATTCAGAAACCTGGCAAACGATATTCTTGAGGAAAAATCAAAGAAATTTACCGAACAGAACCGGGAGAAACTGGATCAGCTTCTGAAGCCGCTTGGTGAAAAAATTCAGACGTTTCAGAAGCAGGTAGAGGAAGCTCACAAGGAGGATATTAAAGGACGCAGTGCACTTGGCCAGCATTTGAAAATGCTGCAGGAAGTGAACCAGAAAATGAGCGAAGAGGCAAAAAATCTCACCAAGGCACTGAAGGGAGACACGAAACAGCAGGGAAATTGGGGAGAGATGATCCTGGAGCGAATTTTAGAAAAGTCAGGACTCACAAAAGGAAGGGAGTATGAAACCCAGGTGAATATTCGGTCGGAAGACGGCAGAAGCCAGCAACCGGATGTAGTAGTGTATCTGCCCGATGAAAAACGATTGGTGATCGACTCAAAAGTTTCGCTGAATGCGTATGAGGCCTACTCCTCTGCAGAAGAGACAGTTGAACAGGAGAAGGCCGTTAAACGCCACATCACTTCCCTCAGAAATCACGTGAGAAGCCTTAGCGGCAAGGATTATGCTAAACTACACGGTTCCAAAAGCCCTGATTTCATTCTGATGTTTATTCCTATTGAGTCTGCTTTCGGCCTGGCACTGCAGAACGATCCCAATCTTTATAATGATGCCTTTGATAAAAATATTATTATCGTGAGCCCCACAACGCTGCTTGCTACGCTCGCCACCATCGATAATGTTTGGAAACAGGAGTACCAAAACCAAAATGCAATGGAGATTGCAAGGCGTGGTGGCTTGCTATTTGATAAATTTGTGGGTTTTGTGGACAATCTTAACGAAGTGGGGCAGAGGATCGAGCAGAGCCAGCAGGCATATGATCAGGCCATGAAGCAGCTCTCCACCGGACGGGGAAACCTGGTTGGCCAGGCTGAAAAGCTGAGGGATTTGGGTGCCAGTTCTTCAAAGAAACTGCCGGAAGATCTTCTTCAGTTCTCTGACTCTGATCGCAATGAAGAGGAATAATTAACTGTGAATCACGTCTGAAGGTAAGATTGTATGGAAAAATCCAATCCCCTTTCAGTCCTGTCTTCAAAGATAAATTGGTGAGACGGAAATAGTAGTGATCTGGTTTTTAGATGAAAGAATGAGAGATATATTTTCCATCTGTTTCAGACAGCGAATTTTATTTATAGTCCCGAAGAAATCATCCCTCGAGTAAAGATGGTGCACATTTTCCTTGCCGAAGAACAACTCTAACATTATTTTAATAATGTATTTACACAATGTTGCTTTGAATTATTAATCAAAAATAAACTCAGTGTTATGAAATATTCTATTATGTTTACAATGATTATATCGGCGCTTTTTCTCTCACTTTCTGCATGTGGAGAAGAGACCTTCGTTGTGGAATCCGGTACCTATACCGGAACGATTGCTGAAATTAACGCAGACGAAACCGAAATTTACGTGGATCTCGAGAGCGGAGAAAGGGTAGAGCTCTACTTTACTGATGAAACAACGCTTACCCAGGATGGAGAGGATGTACCGTTTTCTACTATTGAGGTAGACGACCGGGTGGAAGTAACCATCGAAAAAACAGGACAGCGATTAGACCCTGTGAGTGTTGTACTGCTTGATTGATGAACGAAATTCCTGAAATCTGGCGAACGGAACTATGGCATCCCATGATAGTGCATTTTCCCATTGTACTGCTACCGGGTGCTGCGGTACTATGCCTTGTATCCCTTTTTTTTACCGGTGATCATCAATCCTTTCTAAAAAAAGCAAGTCGCCTGAGTTTATGGCTTGGAGTGGTTACGGCATGGATAGCTATCTATACCGGTTCATTGGCTGATGCTATTGTTGTACGGGATCTGTGTGACCCCACTGTTCTCGAGGATCATGAAAATGCTGCCTACACCATTGGGATTATTTTCACTGTAGCCGTATTTCTGGACTTTGCTACTCTATCTTTTTTAAAAAATCGTTTACCTGTCAAAAAGATAGTAGAGTGGGGGATTATTGTATTGTTGCTGATTGGATCCGGATACGTTGGATATACTGCCCATCTGGGGGCAACTTTGGTGTATCAGCAGGGGGCGGCTGTTTATGTTCCCAGTGAGGGATGTAGTGAATTTGAATAATCGTTGAAAAGGGAATTTAGCTCAAGAGCCGTAAAAATGGCTTGTAAATTCAACATTCTTTAATTCAGAGGCTTGACAAGAGAGGCAAGATCATCACCATTGTGATTAGATACTGCAGAGTACCAGTAATCGTCCCAAAGCCAGGAAACCACGTGATGATTGTCTACTTCGGCAACAAAATAATCCTTTGGTGATTTGCAATGTTCTGCCGCTCCGTTGTGGCGAATAATGTTTTGCAGAGATTCTACCTGGTTCATATCAAATATAAACAGATAGATGTTTTCCGAAATTTCTTCCTGGGTGTAAGCGAGTACAGGAGTCGTATAATCTCCGGTAAATGGCCCTACAGCCATTCCCATAAAGGTAGCTCCTTCAATCTCGGGGATCTCTGCCGTCATACCGTAGTGCTCCTGCAAATATTTTTTTGCATCACTGATGGATGATGTGCTGAAATCAAGTGAGGGAAGTTCTCCTCCGGCAGATAAAAAATGGCCCGCAGCTGCCTGTTCAATCATTACGGTATTTTTGTACTGGGAACCGTGGTCGGTTTTATTGAGCAGCTGTATCGTCAGTAGAGTGATAAAAAGGATAACGGCGGCAGCTGATGCATATCGTACGGCCGGACCTGCATAGTACCAGAAACTATTTCCACCAGAGTTGTTCTTACTTTCTCCGAGTTCCCGATCTATCTGTTGATCATTTCTTTTGAGATTCTCAATGGTTTTCAGCACATTTTCTTTCAGGTGCTCAGGGCATGAGTGTCGTTTAAGGTTCTTTTTTAACTGCTGCTTTACATACAGTGCACTCTTATACTCATTTTCGATATCAGGGTGATTTTCTATGAAATCGAAAAAAGCTGTACGCTCACTCTCGCTTACCTCACCATCAATTATGGAGGGTATCAATAAAAGTGCCTGATTTCGATTCATATCACACATGGGGTTGCAAAATTTTGCTGTTTAGCAGATACTAAAGCAGCATAGGTACACTGTTCAATGCCAAAAAACAAACAGTACGAATCAAACATTCATTTTGTAGCAATATCAACTACACTGTGTAAAAGGTTGGTGTCGAACATTTAAGACTGGAATTGCTCGATAAAATACGTCCAGGGATAACTATTTTTGGGTGTAGCGGAAAAAATCATCGTTTTTTTGAGAGTCGGATGAATGACTTCCAGCTCAGAAGCGAATAATGCTATTTCAACGTTTGTTGATTGTCCATATTTACCGTCACCAACAATCGGAAATCCTTCATGAGAGAGTTGCACTCTGATCTGATGAGGTCTTCCCGTTATTAATGTAACGTTCAATAGAGCAAGATTTTTTTTCTGATCTTTTTTGTGAAAGATAAGCTCGGATTTTTGAGCATTGCTGTTACCGGCTTGTACTACTTTAACCCGGTTTGTTTCTCGGTTTTTCAGTAGATAGTGCATTAGCATGCCGTTATCATCGGGGTTTCCCTCTACGACGGCAAGATATCGTTTCTTAACGGTTCTTTTTCTAATCTGTTCACTGATTCGGGAAGCGGCTTTTGATGTTTTTGCAAGAAGCATCACACCCGCAACAGGCCTGTCGAGGCGGTGTACCAGCCCCAAAAAAACGTTACCCGGTTTATTATACTCTCTTTTTAAGTAAGCCTTGCAGAGAGTAAGAACATCAGGTTCGCCAGAATAGTCTTCCTGGGAGAGTACGCCAGCCGGTTTGTGAATTGCCAGCAGGTGATTGTCTTCGAATAGGATGGTGATATTGGGATTTGTACCGGTCGTTTTCATGTTTTGCTGTGGAGGTGTAAAACGGATAAATTACGGCGAGATTATCAGCGCTTCAAACAAAAGAATTGTATGTCGATATCGGTTGAGGAAAAAGTAGCCCATTTACCATTTGAACCCGGAGTATATCAGTTTAAAGACAAACAGGGCAGCTATCTCTATGTGGGGAAAGCCAAGAAGCTGAGAAACCGGGTTCGTTCCTACTTTCAGGATTCTGCAAATCATGATGGCCGCATCAGGGTGATGATTCGCAAGATTGCGGATGTTGAGGTAATTGTTACCGATTCGGAAGCTGAGGCGCTAATACTCGAAAATAACCTGATTAAGCGCCATCAGCCTCGATATAATATTATGTATCGGGACGATAAATCGTATCCCTATATCTGCATCACAAAGGAGGAGAAACCCAGGGTATTTCCAACCCGAACCGTAGTAAAAGATGGCAGTAAATACTTTGGCCCTTACGACCATGTGGGGCATATGAGGCGAATGCTTGAGACCATTAGAAAAACATTTGACCTCTGTACGTGTGCCGTTTCTCCAAAAATGATCGATAAATCGCGAGGGGTTCCCAAATGGCACTCCTGCTTTGATGATTACCTGAAAAACTGTTCGGGAGACTGGGATCCGGAGGAGTATCGCGTTGTAATTGGCAAAGTGGAAAAACTGCTAAGTGGTAAAACCGAAGGCCTTATGAGTGAAATCAAACAGGAGATGGAGATCGCATCTCAGGCGCTGGCATTTGAAGAGGCCGCAAAACTGCGAGACAGTCTGTTGGCCCTGGAGAAGTATAATAAGAAGATGAAAATTGTAGACAGCAAGCGAAATAACCGTGATCTGTTTGCCATCGACATTGATGACGAGCTTGGAGAGGCCTGTGGAGTCCTTTTTAAAATACGGGAAGGTAAACTCATTGGTAAATTTCACCGGTTCATAAAAAATATTTCGGGTCTGAACATAGAATTTTTAATGCAGTCGTTCGTGGAGGATTTCTATACCGATTCCGGCGAAACGGGTGCAACGACCATTCCCGATGAAGTTTATTTGAGCCACCCAATGGAAAATGATGAACCCCTGAGCCAGTATTTATGGGAGATGCACGGTAAAAAAGTACCATTGAAAGTTCCAAAAATTGGGGAGAAACGGCAGTTTGTGGAGATGGCCATATCAAATGCGCGTTTAAAACTTGGGGAGCGGCGGCTGGAAAAAGAGAAAGCAGAACGCAACCGCATTCCAAAAGCCGTGGAGGATTTAAAAGAGTATCTGCGGCTGCAATCCCTGCCAAGAAGAATTGAGTGTTTCGACAACTCCAATATACAGGGTAGCGATCCGGTTGCCTCAATGGTGACCTTTGTAGATGCCAGGCCCCGAAAAAGTGACTACAAGCGTTTTAAGATCAAAACCGTCACAGGGCCCGATGATTTTGCATCCATGAAAGAAATTGTGAAGAGGCGCTATGGAAGGGTGAAACGGGAGAAACTGCATGGGCCCGATTTAATTCTGGTGGATGGTGGAAAAGGGCAGTTAAATGCTGCCATTGAAGCACTTAAAGAGGTTGATTACTTCGAACATTGTGAAATTGCTGGACTGGCCAAGCGGCTTGAAGAGGTGTTTTTGCCCGGGAAAAAAGATCCTGTGATGATCCCCAAAACCTCTCCCGCATTAAAATTACTTCAGCAGGCCCGGGATGAAGCTCACCGTTTTGCAATTACGTATCATCGTCAGAAAAGATCGAAACGCACCCTAAAAACCGAGTTGACGGATATTCCCGGTGTTGGTGATAAAAGGGCAAAAGAACTTCTGAAGGAGTTTGGCTCCGTACAGAAAATAAAAGAAGCTGATCTTGAAACTTTACAAAAAAGTGCGGGTAAAAAAACAGGACAAGCCTTGTACGACCATTTCCAGGCATGATGTTTGTTAAACATATAACATGAAAATGTGATGGTATCGGTGGTATCAGTCTGTTACTTTCAGTAGAAGAAACAAAAAAACCAACCGAATCAGGAAAGTCTTCGTATAGAAATACAGAGCAAGTATTACGAATGAATGAAATATGTTATTTGTTTTGATTTAAAGTTACAAACTCATAATCTTTGAACGATGAGACTTAATAAAAGCGACAATATCCCGGTTAATTACGAAAAGATGAAAGACAGAGAACTGGTACATCTGTTTCGTAAAAAAGATGATCAGCTTGCCTTTCAGGAGCTTATGAACCGTCATCAGGCGAAGATCTACTCCTACATTTACAGCATGATACAGAACAGGGAAACCGCGAACGACATCTTTCAGGAGACCTTCACGAAAGTTATCACCAAGATGGATGATACCTATAACGAACAGGGTAAATGGATAGCCTGGGTGATGCGAATCGCACATAATGCAACAATTGATCATATTAGAAAACAAAAACGGTTTGTCGACGTTAAGAGCTCATACGATGAAGGATCAAAGACAGATTTTTATGATCGGTTGCCCGATGAGGATTCGCCAGGTCAGCAGGAAAAGCTCGAACTGGATGAGTCAACTTCAAGTCTGTTAAAACATATTGCAAATTTACCTGAAGAGCAGAGAACCGTAGTGATGCTTCGACATTACTACGAAATGCCTTTTAAGGAAATTGCTGAGATTACTGATGTATCAATTAATACGGCTCTCGGCCGAATGCGATATGCTTTGATTAACCTTCGTAAAATGTTTGATGAGGAACATGAGAAGGAATCAAAATATTTATGAGTAAGATAGAAGATCGTTGTATAGCATATATTTACAATGAAATGGATCCGGCAGAACGGCTCGAGTTTGAGAGGGAGCTTCAAAAAGATGAAGACCTTCTTATTGAACTTGAAACTCTTAGAAGAACAGCCGGATGTCTGAACGGACTCAGATGTATTGAACCACCGGAATTTGTGGTCAACAGTGTAAAAAACAAGGCAGAGTCCACAACTATAAAGAAAACTGATGCCGGTTCATACAGATATCTTTTTGCATCAGCTGCGATAACTCTATTCGCAGTAATGGTTTATGGGGCCGTCATTATCCAGGATCAGCAACGTCCAGGTAGCGCTGATTCGAACAGTACCGGCAATTCTGAAGCGTCCCTTTCAACAGCTGGAAACATCTCTTCTGTCGCTGCAGGCACAGCAGGGGAGATGGAGGAGATTTCTCCGTGGGTTGACCATGATGAAGTTATCCACTTCCATGAAAGATTTAACAGGGGTAGTGTTGCCAGTGTCGATTCAATGTTTAATCACAGTCTCAAAAAGCTTACCCGTGTAAATTCATCAAGAACCGTTCAGCAGGTGCAGCAACAGATTCATCTCACCGGTGGAAACAGGTAAGTGCTGAGTTCATTAGTTCATAGTAGGTTCAAAATAAATATAGTCTTATAATTTTTCGAATAAAGTTTTCCACCGTGTAGTGTGAATAACTAATTTTGGTAAGGTATGGTGTGAGAGTTATATTCCAACTTATATAAGAATCATAACTCCTTTTTAGTAGAATGGGAAAAATTATATCGATTGCCAATCAAAAAGGCGGAGTTGGAAAAACAACATCAGCCGTAAATTTAGCTGCCAGTCTTGCTGTTATTGAGCATCCTACGCTTGTAATTGATATTGACCCGCAGAGTAATAGTACAAGTGGTCTTGGTATAGAGCCAAAATCTGTTACCACCTCTGTATATGAAGTGATGGTAGGAGGAGTGGATATTAAAGATGCCATTCGCGAAACAGAACTTCCATTTCTGGATGTCGTTCCATCTCATATTAATCTTGTAGGTGCAGAAATTGAAATGGTAGACCGGAATGAAAGAGAACGGATTTTACTAAAAGCAATCGACTCGCTGGATAAAAAATATGATTTCATAATTATCGACTGTCCGCCCTCTTTAGGTCTTCTGACTATCAATGCGCTTACTGCTTCACACTCGGTTATGATTCCCGTACAATGTGAATATTACGCTCTTGAAGGGCTGGGCCAACTTCTGAATACCATCAAAATCGTCAGGCAGCATCTGAACCGCGATCTGGACATTGAGGGAGTACTTCTTACGATGTATGATACCCGCACAAGACTGTCGAACCAGGTAGCTGAAGAAGTTAAGCGTTACTTCGACGAGAAAGTGTTTTCCACCATCATTGCAAGAAATATTCGTCTGGCAGAAGCACCAAGTTTTGGGAAACCGGCTATATTGTACGATGCGTCCAGTGTTGGAGCAAAAAATTATTTGTCATTGGCCAGAGAGATTATTCAGAGAAATAAGAAACTATTTAAATCGAGTCCAGTACTCTCATAAACCGGTAATCAGCTATGTCGAAAAAAGTATTAGGCAGAGGTCTTGGAGCTTTTTTTCCTGACTATGATGACGGAAAAGGGGAGAAGAACCAAGAGGAGCCCAAAACAAAAACAGCCGTCTCCATTGATCCGGCAGAAAGGGTAAATATTGTGTTGAATATTCCGGTGGATCACATCAGGCCAAACCCCCACCAGCCAAGAAGTGATTTCAATGAAGAGACACTGGAGCAGCTCGCATCATCCATTAAGAAACATGGCCTGATACAACCGATTACGGTTCGCTACCTTGGGCAAAAACGCTTCGAATTGATAAGTGGAGAGAGGCGTTTACGTGCATCAAAGATTGCCGGTATTGCTGAAATTCCTGCCTATATACGTGAAGTTAATGATGATGAACTCATTGCATTTGCACTCATTGAAAATATTCAGCGGGAAGATTTAAATCCACTTGAGATATCACTTGGTTACCAGCGTCTGATTGATGAGTTGAATTATACTCAAAGCGAAGTCGCCGAAAGAGTCGGCAAAAACAGAACTACGGTCACCAATATGCTCCGGCTGCTGCAGCTACCGGATTTTATTCAGGCTGCGCTGCGCGATGAACGTATATCAGCAGGTCACGCCCGTTCACTTATAAATGTAAAAACAGAGAGAGATCAAAAGAAAATCTTATCGGAAATAGAAAAAAAATCACTCTCGGTTCGGCAAACGGAAGATCTTGTGAAGTCCTACGATAAAAAGAGTGATCAAAAAAAGAGATTGCCGGAAAAAAAGGAGAATCCATTTTTAAATGATCTCACCAAACAGCTCAGAAATAAATTAAGTACAAAGGTAAATATCAAGCAGAAAGCAAAGGGCGGTGAGATCAGAATTGAGTATTACTCTAACGACGATTTAGAACGACTGATGCAGCTTTTTAATGAAATGGATTAAATTTTTATTTATTACCGTTTTTTTCTTGACCACATCTGACCTTTTCGCACAGAATTTTTCAACCTGGTTCAATAATCATACTCTGTACAACCAATTGGACTATAATGAGCAAGAATTTTCCTCTTTTACACAGGACACACTTCAAAACCGTACTGACTCGTTGCCATCACCTAAATCTGTTCTGTTTAAATCGTTAACGATACCCGGATGGGGTCAAATCGAAAATAAGCAAATATGGAAGGTGCCCATTATTTATGGGATGTTTGCAGGAATTGGTGCCTATACGATCTATCTGAATAATAATTATAAAGATTACAGAGCAGCTTTTTACAATACTAACCAGGGTGATGACAATGATTTTAGGTTTGGGCCAACTCCCGAGAGACTGGCTAACGTGAACCCGAACCAGCTGCAGTCTGCGAGGAACAGTTTTAGAAATCGTCGTGATTTTATGTTTGTTGTGCTGGGTCTGGCGTACGGGCTTAACGCACTCGATGCATATATCTTTGCTCATATGCGCAGTTTCGACGTTTCGGACGATTTGAGCGCAAGTGTGGGGCCGGCAATATTGCAGGACGGACATCCCGGTGTGAGGGTCAGAGTAAATCTTTACTGAACATATTTAATAAAGAATAGCATATTATGAAGGAAGAAAAATCATTTTCGGAAAACGGTAATAGTGTTAATCAATTTCAAGATGACAGTAACCGGGATCTCTGGAGTGTTTTTAAAATTATGGGTGAATTTGTTGATGGGTACGATTCCCTTCTCAGGATTGGACCCTGTATTTCTATTTACGGTTCAGCGCGAATAAAACCGGGATCTAAGTATTATGAATTAGCCGTAAGCACGGCAGAAGCTATTGCTGAAAATGGGTTTGGCATTATTACCGGGGGTGGACCCGGAATTATGGAGGCTGCAAACAAAGGAGCCTACAATGTGCAGGCAAAATCGGTTGGGCTTGGTATTCAGCTTCCAAAAGAGCAGGGGGTAAACTCATATGTTTCTCCGAATTATGTAATTAATTTCAAGTACTTTTTTGTGCGTAAGGTGATGTTTGTTAAATATGCGCAGGGATTTATTGTATTTCCGGGAGGGTTTGGAACACTTGATGAACTGTTTGAAACACTAACCCTGATTCAGACAGAAAAAATTGAGCCTATCCCTATAGTGTTGATTGGCAAAGATTACTGGAGCGGATTGACAGACTGGATAGAAGATACATTGATCAATGAAGCGTATATCAGTAAGAAAGATAAAAACTTATTTCACATTACAGATGACTGCAGTGAGGCCGTAAAATATGTATGCGATTTCTATAAAGACAGGAAACCAAAACCCAATTTTTCCTATTAGGAACTTTTTTTTGACTTGAATGTAAAAAAAACAGTGCCGGTTAATGAATTTGTAGTAAAATTTTCATTAAGTTAGGCACGTTTATTCAGACAGAATCCAAAATAACCATATAAGCATGAAATCACTGAAAACCATTTTATCCTTTAGTTTCGTAATGTTTCTGTTGCTGGGTACCGCAGAAATTACGCAGGCGCAAGACGAAGCTCGTGTGCAAGCCATTGAGATGTATAATAGTGCACAGGAACTTGCCGGGAGTAATGATTTTGACGGAGCCATTCAACTTTACAGAAGTGCCCTCGAAATATCCCGTGAAAACGGATTAAATGACATTACAGACCTTATCGAAGAGCGACTCCCAAGAGTATACGGAAGCCGTGCATCCAGCTCTTACCGAACATATCAAAGCGAGCGCACAATATCAGCCATAGATACAGCTATTGAAGACTTTAAAGCGTCACAGGAAGCGGCTGCTGAATTTGGAAACCAGCAGGTTGAACAACAGGCCAGGGGAGCCATACCTCAGCTCTATTACGTAAGATCTATTCTTAATTTCCGTCAGGATAATCTGGAAGAAGCTATGAGTGATTTGAATACAGCTTTAGAGCTGAACTCAAATTATGCGGCTGCTTATTACCAGAAAGGAATCGTTCAAAAAAATATGACACCTGAGGATGTTGACTCCTGGATGGAATGGTACGACAGAGCCATAACGGTAGCCGAACAGGTTGGTGATAACACTACTCTTGAGAATGCCAGGGAAGGTGCTGCAGAAGAATTGATTTTCCGTGGAGTGAACTTAGGTGAGGAGCGTAACTTCGACCGTGCAATTGAACTGCTTAATATGGTGGAGCAGTACGATCCTACTTCCGATGAACAACACTATCGTCTTTCTGAAATTTACAACAAAAGAGGAAATTGGTCTGCAGCCGAAACTCATGCAAGACAGGCACTGGAATATCATACAGGTGGTGTTGCAGACAAAGCTAAGATTTATTTTGAGCTGGGTACAGCCCTTAAAGGGTTGGGACAAGTAGAGGGTGCGTGCTCCGCATTTGAAAATGCACGCTACGGTGATTTCACAGAGCCAGCCAATCACGAACTGGAGTTTCAGCTGAAGTGCGAAGGCCACGCAGGTCGGTAAACTAAACGATCTGAGAACGAAAAGCCGTGTTAATAAACATGGCTTTTTTTTTGTCTATACTTTTGGCTTGCATACATCTTGCCTATCTTCTGCAAAATTAAATTTTCCCTGTAAAACGTTCTAATCTTCATGAGCAATCAACAAAACTTAGCTGAATTAAGCGTAAACACTATTCGTGTTCTTTCAATGGATGCCGTACAGGCTGCTAATTCCGGACATCCAGGCATGCCCATGGGCATGGCAGATGCAGCTTATGTGCTCTGGACTAAGTTTTTAAAGCATAACCCGAACAATCCGCAGTGGTTTAATCGCGATCGTTTTATTCTCTCTGCCGGACATGGTTCCATGCTGCTTTATTCACTTTTGCATTTAACCGGCTACGACCTGCCGCTTAACGAGCTAAAGAACTTTCGCCAATACAATAGCCACACACCGGGTCATCCGGAATATGGTTCAATTCCCGGAGTAGAAACCACAACGGGTCCGCTTGGGCAGGGATTTGCAACTGGTGTGGGAATGGCAATGGCTGAAGAATTTATGGCTGAGTCGTTTAACAGAGATGATTTTAACCTTGTTGACCATTTTACCTACGCTATTGTGAGCGACGGCGACTTGATGGAGGGTATTTCCCATGAGGCAGCCTCGCTTGCGGGGCATCTGAAACTTGGAAAACTGATCTATTTATATGATTCAAACCGAATCTCTATTGATGGCTCAACCGACCTATCGTTTACCGATGATACCCTAAAGCGATTTGAAGCCTATGGATGGCACGTTTTGTCTATTGATGGTCACAGTCATGAAGAAATTGAAGCTGCTATCAGGGAAGCCCAAGACTCAGATCTGCCTTCATTAATCGAGTGTAAAACAACCATCGGTTTTGGGAGCCCGGCCAAGGAAGGTACTGCTGATTCACATGGAGCACCTTTGGGCGATGATGAAATTATAGCCACAAAAAAGAATCTTGGATTTCCTTCAAATGAGCCATTTTTTATCCCCGAAGAGGTTAAAAAATCTATGCGGGAAGCTTTATCCCGTGGTGAGCAATTGGAAAGCGAATGGGATCAACACGCAGCTGACTATAAAACAGAGTATCCTGATGAGTATAGGAATTTTATTCGATTCACTACCCGGATGCTCCCTGAAAACTGGGACGAATTTCTTCCTGTTTTTGAAGCTGATGATAAAGGAATGGCCAGCCGAAAGGCCTCAGGAAAAGTTTTAAACAGTATAGCTGAAGTGCTGCCAAATCTAATAGGCGGCTCCGCTGACCTCACGGGCAGTAATAATACGAATCTTGACGGTGAAGGAGTATTTACCGCAACAAACCGTACGGGTAGAAACCTGCATTACGGTGTAAGAGAGCACGCCATGGCAGCAGCATTGAACGGTATGGCTTTGCATGGAGGTGTTATACCATATGGAGGAACCTTCCTGGTTTTTTCTGATTACAATAAACCGGCTATACGTATTGCCGCCCTTTCAAAAATACCCTCGCTTTTTGTATTTACTCATGACAGTATTGGACTTGGTGAAGACGGGCCAACACATCAACCGGTAGAACATCTAGCGGCAATGAGAGCTATCCCTAACGTACACGTGATGAGGCCTGCAGATGCGAATGAAGTTTCTTATTGCTGGAAATCGGCTATTAAGAGGAGTGATGGTCCATCCTTGATGGTGCTCACTCGCCAGGCTCTGCCAACAATGGATCGTACTAAATTTGGTAAAGCAAGTGGATCAGAGAATGGCGCCTACATTATCAAGAAAGAACAGGCAGATAGTCCAGACGTAATTTTAATAGCCACGGGTTCTGAAGTTTATCCTGCACTGCTTGCATCAGACATTCTGGAGGAAAGCGACATAGCTGTGAGAGTAGTAAGTGCCCCATCACTTGAACTTTTTGAGATACAGAGTCATGAATATAAGGAGTCTGTACTTCCGTCAGGAATCAAAAACCGGGTTTCTATAGAAGCCGGTTCAACATTTGGATGGCATAAATGGGTCGGAAGTGACGGATTGACAATCGGTGTGGATGATTTTGGAATTTCGGCTCCTTACGAGCAGGTATTTGACCATTTTGGCATCACTCCAGAGAAAATAGCGCAGCGAACAGCCGCTCATTTCGACTTTTAATCCAAATCGGAAGATGTTTAAGAGCAGTGTTATTGAGCTCTGATTGTAGTACTTATTGCGTTTAGAACCTGTTATGAAGATTTGTGAATGGTCGTAAACGTGATATCGTCCAGCGGTTTTTCTTCTCCAAGGAAAGATTCAACAGAAGATTGAATCTTTTTTGTGATGGTTTTGGAGTGCAGGGAACCGTAGATGGAAAACAAGCCCTCGAGCCGCTCAAAACCATACTCTTCATTTCGGTTATTTCTTGCCTCAACAAGGCCGTCGGTGTAAAAAAGAAGACTGTCACCTTTTTCAAACTTAAATCGCGACTCTTTCATGTTTTTCTTCAGAGCGGGAGTGGATGTCATTCCGAGAGCAAACCCGGTTGTATTTATTTTAAATGTGGCATCTTTCTCTTTGTTATATACAATAGGGTTGTTATGACCGGCTCTGGCGAATGTGAAATAATTATCACCTTTTGGGAAAAACGCTGCGCAACCGGTTATAAAGGTTTTATCTCTTTTGTTTGATTTGATATAATTATTCAGCTCAAGAAAAAGATCTTTTGGGCCCGGGTGGAGTTTGTTGATTAACAGATGCACCAAAGCCTGAATTCGAACCATGTAGAGTGCAGCGCTCATACCCTTGCCTGATACGTCCGCAATAATGATATAGGTTCCACTGTCGGTGTGTATTATATCCACGTAGTCGCCACCTACTTCGAGAGCAGTAGCGGCAAAGGAGTTTATCTCAAGGCCATCAAATACGGCAGAAGAAGGAGGCAGAAGACTCAACTGTATATCCCGCGCAAAATCCAGTTCTTTTTGGACGTCAGATTTTTCCAGCAGCTCGATCATTAGAATCAGAAGCATTCCCAGAAAAGAAACAGGCAATAGCACAGGGTGAAAAATGAGACCGGAAAGTCCAACCAGGCTAAATAAATAGTGGCTGACAAAAGTTACGATCGATACGCCAAAAACCAGCCGCCTCACCGGGTTTAACCGTTTTGTGAGTGCTGAAAGGAGGCTTAATGTCCGCTGCGAAAAGGAGAGGTCTTCCGATGCGACCCTGGGGTTTTTCTGTTTTACAACCTCTTCGTATAATCTTTTGAGACGATCCGAATCAGATTGAAATTCACGACCAAGCTGTCGTGTGTTCATACCTTCTACATACTCTTCGTAAAAGGTTTTGGTATTATAGCCCGTTTTTGTCTCGTTTTTTAAGCCCATTGTGTGATATTTCGGTGATTATGACAAATTGTACGAAGAGTAGCGTAAAAAGTTAGACGGTTGGGTAAAGTTTTGATCAACGTTGAGCCCCATCTTCATCATCAAGCCAGGCCACTTTCTGTTCTGAATGGTGAGATTTTCCAATAATACGGCTATATAGTTCTGGTCTTCGGGCTTTTTTATATCTGCTACCACCTGCGTCCTCAAGTTTGTCAGATGTTAAGATTGCTGTAACCAGATCATTATCCAGTTTTTTGCATTCAGCGATGATATCGCCAAAAGGATCAAGAATCATAGAACAGCCGTTCTTTAATTGGTCTTCATCCATCCCTATCGGGTTTGTAAAAACGACATAAGCTGCATTATCATAAGCTCTAGCCGGCAGCCATTTCATCAGCCATTTACGTCCTTTCAGACCGTTAAATTCTTCTCGCAGTGAAGTTGGGTCTGATTTACGATTATGCCAGAGTTCAGGGTTAACAAACCCAGCACCGGGCCTGGTTGAGGGTGTACACATTGTGACGTGCGGCATAAACAGAATATCTGCGCCAAGCAGACTAGTTGCACGAACATTCTCAACAATATTGTTATCATAACAGATGAGGATCCCGCATTTCCAATCCAGTATTTCAAATACGGTGTAGTTTTCTCCTGAGGATAAACCGGAGTGTATGAAAGGATGAAGTTTACGATGCTTTGCAACCAACCCGTTTTGATCAACACAAATATATGTATTGTAACATTTTTGGGACTTGTCGACTTCAAACAACCCTGCCAGGATAACAATATTATGTTTTGCTGCGATTTGAACCAGCTTTTTTGTAGAGGGACCATCCGGAACCGTCTCAGATATATCCAGCAGGTCACTAACTGATAAGGATTTTGCAGCTGTATATCCCGATATACAGCATTCATGGAACGCAATTATTTTTGCCCCCTCCGCTGCAGCTTCAGAACACATTCTCTCCATTATTGAAAGGTTATAATCTTTGTTGAGGCTTTTATGCTCAAACTGAACTGCAGAAATTTTTAAGGGCTCTATCATTAGAATGTAAATTATTCGATTTAACTTCCTGTAACCGTAATGATTAATTTTCGCCGTTTCCCATAGTTGCGGTGTTCACAAAGGTAAATTCCCTGCCATGTTCCCATGTTAAAGCGTCCATTTGTTATGGGAATCGTTACAGAACTGCCAAGCATTGATGTTTTTATATGGGAAGTCATGTCATCGGGGCCCTCATGAGTGTGTTCAAACAGATCTGTATCTTCAGGAACCATGCGGTTAAAATGTGTCTCAAAATCTCGCCTGACCGAAGGGTCTGCATTTTCGTTAATCGTTAAACTTGCACTGGTGTGTTGAATAAATATGTGTGCAACCCCGGCGTCGATTTTATTAAGTTCCGGAATCTGCTGCAGAACTTCATTTGTAATAAGGTGAAAACCTCTTTCCCTGGGCTTAAGTGTAATATTTTTTTGAAAAGTTTGATTCATATTGAAACGTCAGTGAGTCGATAAGTGAGTAAAATAAAATTATAAATTCAGTATAAAATGAAAAAAAGTTTTACCGCTTTTGATAAATATTCGATATCAGCGGATGAATCAATACATTTGAGATGCGAACCTATATTTAATAATGTAAGATTAAAAAGTCTTCTGATGAAAAGTTATAAAGTTGCATGTGCCCAGTTATCACCCATTGTATTCAATAAACAGAAAACAGTTGAAAAAGCTGCTGTGTGGGCTGAGAGAGCTTCAAGTGAGGGAGTTGATCTGCTTGTTTTTCCGGAAAGTTTTATTCCCGCTTATCCGGCTGGTCTGGGTTTTGGTACGGTTGTTGGCAGCCGAACACAAGCTGGCAGAGAGCAATTCAGAGAATACTGGGAAAATAGCGTGGAGGTTCCGGGTCCTGTTACCGATCAGATTGGCAAAATTGCCAAACAGAACAGGTTGTACATTGTGATGGGGGTAACGGAACGTGATTCCATAAATAAAACGCTTTACTGCACTCTTCTTTACTTTAATCCTGAGGGCAGGTTGCTTGGAAAGCATCGGAAAATGAAGCCAACTGCCGCAGAAAGAGTTATTTGGGGAGAGGGGAACGGTACAACACTTACTACTTTTGATACGAAAATCGGAAAGATTGGAGGGCTTATTTGCTGGGAGAACTACATGCCGCTTGCGAGAATGGCGATATACGAAAAAGGTACTGAGATTTATATCGCTCCAACGGCCGATTCCCGAGATTCCTGGATCAGTACAATGATACACATTGCCAGAGAAGGGAGATGTTATGTTCTGGGCTGTAATCAATACCTTACCAAGCAACATTATCCTGATCATATACAATCAGAAATTGCAGCAGATCGTCCGGAAATATTAAGCCGTGGAGGGAGTGTTATCGTATCACCAATGGGTGAGATACTGGCCGGCCCTCTCTATAACGAAGAAGGACTTTTAACTGCAACTATAAGCGAAAAACTGCTTTTGGAAAGCCGAATGGACTTTGATGTGACCGGTCATTACAGCCGCAACGACATTTTCAGGTTTTCAGTACCCGATCAGCCAGCAATTTTTCGGGAATAAATGTAAAAGACCCAATCAAACTATAACCGTTACCTATCCGAAAACCCCATGAACGGCCCCACCGTCGTGGCTAAGTGTTTGGCCTGTAACATAGCCACTGAGAGGAGATAGAAGCCAGCAAGCAAGCGAGGCAATCTCTTCTGCGGTTCCCATCCTTCCCACAGGAATCGACTGTTTCATCTCTTCTTCAGCTTTTTCATAACTAACCCCTTTTACGGAGCTATTGTTTTTGATAACTCGTTCGATCGCGGGGGTTTTGTGAGCTCCCGGTGCCAGAACATTTACCGTAACACCGCTTTGCGCTACTTCCAACGAAAGTGTTTTGGCAAACCCGACAACGCCGGCTCTGAAAGCATTGCTTAGAGTAAGTGTGGGAATCGGTTCCTTAACAGACCGGCTTTCAATAAAGAGCATGCGTCCATAGTTTTTATCTCGAAAAACCGGTGCAAGCCGAAGCGCCAAATCTATTTTCCATCTCATCACAAGGTGCCATGCCGAATCCCAGTCATCCATTGTTGTTTGAAGGGGAGTGCCTGTAGGGGGCCCGCCGGCGTTAAGCAGAATGCCATGTAACGGACTTCTTTTTGCAGATTTCTCAATCTTATCAAGAGTATCTGAATAGATCAGGCTTCCTTCAATAATTTCTGTTTTCTCATCAAAATGCGAAAATTTCTCTTCCAGAAGATCTCCGCGTCGCGCAACTAAAACAACATTGGCGCCTTCAATAAGTAACTGTTTGGCAACGGCTTCACCAAACCCACTGCTGGCTCCGCAAATGATAAATCGCTGATCGGTTAACTGTAAATCCATATGCTCTGCATTAGTTAAATTAATTATATGATTAAACTCATTATAATCATCAAAAATAATTAATTACAATTTTGTGATGAAGAACACCCTAAACATAAATACTCTTTCACAACAATTGTAATGAATAAAAGTAAAAAAACGGTTGGGAAATTTTATGAAATCATTTGACCATATCATTTTGGGAACAGGCCAGGCTACGGGAACACTTTTAGGGAGGCTTATACCTACCGGGAAGTCAATTGCTGTAATTGAAGGGGCTAAAATAGGTGGCAGCTGTGTTAATTATGGGTGCACTCCCACTAAAACACTTGTAGCCAGTGCAAAAGCCATTCACAAAGCGAGACAGGGAGAGTTTTATGGGTTCAGTACCGGAGATATTACGATAGACTACGAAAGAATCAGAGAGAGAATGAACGAGATCAGGAACGGTTCAAGCCAGGGACTGGAAAGCTGGATGGCAAATACAGATAACGTGACCCTCATTAAAGGATGGGGTACATTTACATCTGAAAAAGTGATAGAAGTAAACGGAGAAGAGCTTACTGCCGAGAAAATTTATATCAATACAGGTACAAGGCCTTTTGCTCCCCCGATAGATGGCCTGAATAACGTTCCGTGGATGGATAGTGCGGGATTACTGAACCTGAAGGAGCTTCCCAGACACCTGATCATTATTGGCGGTGGATATATTGGTTCAGAATTCAGCCAGATTTACCGGCGATTTGGATCTGAAGTAACCATTATTCAGAGAGACGGCCAGTTAATGCCACGTGAAGACCGAGATGTGGCAGAAGCAATCAGAGAGATATTAGAAGGAGAAGGTATTCGTATCCATTGTAATGCCGAAGCAAAGAGTGTTTCGAATAGAAACGGGAAAATTATTCTGAATTTGAAAAATGGTGAAACGGTTACAGGAAGTCACCTGCTGATAGCAGCCGGACGAAGGCCAAACAGTGACGGTCTAAATCCAAAAGCGGCGGGTTTAACCATTTCAGATCGCGGATATATAGAAGTAGATGATTACTGCAGAACCGGTGTAGAGGGTGTGTTTGCCGTTGGAGATGTAAATGGTGAGGGTGCTTTTACTCACACATCTGTTAATGATGCTGAAATTGTATTGGACGTATTAAATGGTGGAGATAGAACAATAACCAAAAGGAATGCAATTTATAGTTTATTCACGGATCCTCCGCTTGGCAGAGTGGGATTGTCGGAAAAAGAGGCGATCGCGGCGGGTAAAAGTGTATTGAAAGCGATCCGCCCAATGAATAAAATTAGCCGTGCAAAAGAGATGGGGGAAACAAATGGGTTTGCTAAACTACTGGTAGATGCCGATACCGACAAAATTCTTGGCGCAGCCGTTTTGGGGCCGGGCGGAGACGAGATCATTAATATGTTTGCAGCTATTATGCATAGCGATATTCCGTGTAAAGAGTACCGAAAAGTGGTACTGGTGCATCCAACGGTATCGGAGCTTATGCCATGGGCCCTTGATGGCCTTGAGCCTGTAAATTAGCCTTTTGATAATGGTGAGATGTTTAACAATCGTCCAAAAATGAGGCCTTCCTGATAATTATCTCTTAATCAACTTGGGGTAACAATGGACGGTTTAGCTTTTTTTTGCCTCATCAAGTTTCTGTTGTTTTTGGTTTTCATTAACTAGTATGCACTGTTTAAAGTTTTAATGTGAGCTGCAATGATTTATTGAGTAAAAGGTACTTTTTTTATTGTGGAATCTTTATAGGAAAATGATGTTATTGATTCGGTGAAATTTGTTTTAACACTGTATCAAAAATCATGGGTCACGATAATATGCTTACCGGCCGTTTAGTAAGCCTGGATGCCTTGAGGGGATTTACAATCGCCGCAATGATTGTTGTGAACAGCCCTGGTTCCTGGTCGCACGTATATGATCCTCTTCTTCATGCCGATTGGCACGGCATGACGATTACTGACCTGGTATTTCCATTTTTCCTATTTATTGTAGGGGTTTCTATTACACTGGCTTACAGCAAACGACTGGAAGCAGGAGCTCCAAAGCGAGACATTTATAAGAAGATTTTTTCACGTTCCATTAAAATATATCTACTTGGAATTTTTCTTTGGCTATGGCCTGAATTTGATTTCGGGAATATCAGGTATGTAGGTGTATTACAGCGAATAGCCATTGTTTTTTTATGCTGTTCTCTTCTGTTTCTACACACCACCTGGAAACAGCAGGTTGTTATTCTCAGCTCTATATTGGTTGGTTATTGGCTGATACTGTATGCAATTCCTGTACCTATTGACGGGGTGATCCAGCAGGCCTTAAATACAGGTATGATTGAGAGAGCCGGTGGCAGAATGGTTGAGCTGGAAAATATTTCGAAAGTATCTTCCGGATTGATTGCGCCAAATGTTGAGCCCGGAGTTAATTTTGCCGCATGGTTCGACAGACAAGTAGTACCTGGCTATTTCTATGAACGAACATGGGACCCTGAAGGCTTTTTGAGTACGTTACCAGCTATAGGGACCTGTGTTCTGGGGATGGTTAGTGGTAAGTTGGTTTTATCAGATAAGGAAACATATCAAAAATTAACCTGGATATTTTTTGTCGGTTTTGCTCTGTTCGTTGTTGGTATCGTCTGGTCCTGGTTTTTTCCGCTGAATAAAAATTTATGGAGCAGCTCATATGTGCTGGCATCGGGTGGACTTGCAATGATGTTTCTGGGTGCGTTTTTATTGATTGTTGATGTGCTTGAATATAAAAAGTGGACCCGGCCAGGTATCGTGTTTGGGGCTAATGCAATAACCTCCTACGTTCTTTCGGGGATGTTATTAACTGTATTTTATAATGATTTAATGGGAATTCAGCCCTTAAATCAAATGTTTTTGGAAGCTGTTGTCGAGATCGGATTACCCGCTAAACTCGGATCCTTTTTATACGCACTGATCTATACCTCAATATTGTATATACCAGCGGTAATCCTCTACAGAAAAAAGATTTTTATAAAGGTTTGATTTCTGTTTGGCCCAGAGGATTTTTTTTGAAATGGTATTTCAAATATATAGCTGTTATTAAAGCGGCCCCTACATCAGCGATTGGGAAAGAGTACCAAATGCCGTAAATACCAAACTGCAAAGGCAGGATGAAGATTAACGGAATTAAAAGGAATCCCTGTTTCGAGAGTGATAAGACGAATGCAGGCCGAGCTCTTCCGATGGCCTGAAAATAAGCACTTCCAAGAAGGTTTATGGCAATAAGCGGTGTTGCAAGAAATACCGCTCGAAGTGCCGGAGTTGTCCGGTCAATAAGTATTGTATCATTTGTAAACAAGGAAACGATTTGAGGTGTAAAAACCATGATAACGGTGAAAATAGATATCGCGATGATGGTAGCACTAACCATGGATAAACGAATCATTTGCTTTACCCGGCCTATGAGCTTTGCACCGTAATTGTAGCCCACTATTGGCACAAACCCCTGTGTAATTCCGATCACAGGGAAGTTTGCAAACATTAACAGGCGGCTTATGATACCATAAATAGATAGCGCTATTTCTCCACCGTAAACGAAAAGCGAATTGTTGAGCACCATTGAAAGCAAACTGATGGTTCCCTGACGGGCAAAAGTAACTGAGCCAAGTGCTCCAATCTCTTTAATGATAGGAATGTCTGCTCTTAGATATATTCGACTAATTTTGAGTTGGGAGTCACCTTTTATAAAAAACCATGTTGCAAAAAATGCACTAGCTATGTATGAAATGGTAGTGGCCCAGGCAGCACCGGCCAGCCCCATATCCAGCCAAATGATAAAAATCGGATCTAAGATAATATTTACAACTGCCGGAATCATGATCGTAAGCATAGCAATTCTCGGGTACCCTTCTGCCCGAATCACATTATTACTCATCATCGCCCATCCCAGAAATGGAACCCCGAGTAATACAATTTTGAAATAGGTTTTCGCTGGTTCGAGGATGTTTCCGCGGCCGCCAAACAGCGACAATATCTGATCGATAAACAGAAACCCGATGATCACGAAAAGGATACCAAACAGGAGAGTGAGCCCAACCTGATTTCCAAATGTTAGAAATGCTTTTTCGTCATTATTCTCTCCAAATGCTCTAGAAATGATCGATGCGCCACCAATACCAATGGCCATACCGATGCTTGCAATTAAAAACGTGATGGGCTGTACGACAGTAATTGCTGCAATGCCGAGTGACCCAACCCATAAACCAACGAAAATTGTATCAACGATACCATAGATTGACATCACCAATATACCGGCAGAAGCAGGAATAGCCTGATCCCGAAGTAGTTTGCCAAGAGGCCGAGTACCGAATATTTCCCGTTTTTTTTCTGTCAAAATTGTGGCAACTATAAATTATAAAGTGATGATAAGCTATTCTGACTCAATGTAATTCCATCATCATCATTTTTTACATTTACTGATAACGCAGGATATTGTTTTGCAGCTTATAACACGATTATGGGGATAAACGGAGGTAGGAAAGAAAGATCAATAATTGTATAAAAAAGAGTGTATCTTTAAGGCTGTCTGTTTTTTGGTTTGATCAGTCCTGTTTATCCAACAGGTTTTGGTTTAGAAGACAGGTTGCCTGTTTAAACGAATCAAAAGCTGCAATAATTCTAACACTTTTTTCGGCAGTTGCCGAATATACACTTCCACATTTATGATACAAGATATTCGAAATATAGCCATTATCGCTCACGTAGATCACGGAAAAACAACTCTCGTTGATCAAATGCTGAAGCAGAGCGGTACATTCAGAGAGAATCAAAAAGTTGATGACCGGGTTATGGACTCGGGTGACCTTGAGAAGGAAAAAGGAATTACAATCAGTTCGAAAAATACGGCTGTTAAATGGAAAGGTACTAAAATCAATATCGTTGACACTCCCGGCCACGCTGATTTTGGCGGAGAAGTAGAACGGATTTTGAAAATGGTAAATGGAGTTATTCTTCTGGTTGATGCGGCTGAAGGCCCATTACCTCAAACGAAGTTTGTGCTCCGTAAATCACTCGATCTCGGATATCAGCCTATTGTGCTTATCAATAAAATCGACAGAAAAGATGCACGGCCCGATGAAGTCCTCAATATGATTTTTGATCTTTTTGTATCTCTGGATGCAACGGATGAGCAGCTTGACTTTCCTGTTCTATATGCAGCCGCTATTGAAGGCTATGCAAAAAATGAACTGGAAGATGAGAATGTGGATATGGCACCGCTGTTCGACAAAATCGTCGAGCACATTCCACACCCGGAGCAGGTGATGGATAAGCCATTTAAAATGCTGGTTAGTAGTGTGGACTGGAATGACTACGTTGGGCGTATTGCTATTGGCAGAGTGGAGCAGGGTACCATCAAAACCAACCAGGAAATTGTTTTGATGGATCGAAAAGGAACTCAAAAAATTAAAGCAAAGGCCACAAAGCTCTTTACGTTTAATGGGCTTAACCGTGAGCCGGTTGACGAGGCACAGGCTGGCGATATTTTTGCGCTTGCCGGTTATGATGCAGTTGAAATAGGAGATACTCTCACACATATTTCTGATCCGACACCGATCGAATATTATGATATCGATCAACCCACAATGGCCATGTATTTCCGAGTAAATAATTCGCCATTTGCTGGGCTTGAGGGCGACTATGTAACCTCAAACATGATTAAAGACCGCCTGAATAAAGAGATACGTACCAATGTTTCTATCCGGGTTGAACAGACTGAAAACCCTGATATTTTCCGGGTTGCCGGCCGGGGTGAATTGCAGCTTTCCATTTTGATTGAAACGATGAGACGAGAGGGGTTTGAGTTTGCCGTTTCGCGTCCGGAAGTACTTTACAAGGAGATTAACGGGGATTTACATGAACCGTTTGAAGAGGTGGTCGTTGACGTACATACGGATTACAGTAATAAAGTAATTGATAACCTTCAGCAGAGAAAGGGTATAATGACGTCGATGGTGCAGGAAGGTGAGAATAACCGGATTGAGTTTAAAGTTCCCTCACGGGGGTTGATCGGATTCCGTGGCGAAATGCTTACGGAAACCCGCGGAACGGGCATTATGCATCAGCAGTTTGATGAGTATGGACCCTTTGCCGGGGATATTCCCGGACGGACGCGCGGAGCTCTTATCGCACTCGAAAGAGGAGACGTAACGCCATATGCACTAGAAGGCCTCCAGGATCGCGGGCAATTTATCGTGGAACCCGGAGATCCCGTATATATGGGACAGGTTGTTGGAATTAATAACCGCGCTGATGACATGGTCATCAATGTGGTAAAAAAGAAAAATCTGACCAATCACAGGGCAACCCAAACCTCCGATTCCGTCAAAATTTCTCAGGCTAAGAAAATGAGTCTTGAGCAGTGTATCGAATTTATTGACAATGATGAGCTACTTGAGGTTACACCAAAAAGCCTCAGAATTCGTAAAATTTATCTTGATCATAACGACAGAAAACGGGCAGAGAAGACCAAGGAGTTTGCCTGATATACGAAACAGGTGAACAGTTAAGAAACTGATTCACTTATATCCTTTTTTTTAAATTATTGTTGTTAAGATTAAATATAAATACTGATAAAAAGATCTAATAGTACAACTAGTAAGATTCGATTTGTATCTTTTAAGTAAATAAGAAAGATACATAGTGGTTCTGAACAGGTTACTGGTTCTAATCGGTACTAAACTTCTGTTGATTTCTTCTATGGAAGCTCAAGAAAACAGAATAACGGTTCGTGAAGCTCTGGATGTAGTACTTCGAAACAACCTAGAAATAAACAGGGTTTCAGAACAGATCGACCTAAAA
>DATGBT010000108.1:0-5859 GCA_035312505.1 Balneolaceae bacterium
TTTTTTTACATCAGCCCAAAAATTGTGAGGATATGATCGATACTATTGGGCACAAATAAAATCATATACAATATGCCCCAGGCTGCACCGGTAATGTGGGCAGTGTGATTGATATTTCCCCCTCCCCTTTTACTTTCAAAAATGCTGTATCCAATAAAAGCCAGTCCAAAAAACCAGGCCGGTATGGGAACCGGAAACAACAGCAGAATAATTTTTTCTGTAGGAAATACGAATATATAGCTAAATAGCACGGCCTCAACTGCTCCTGAGGCTCCGATTGTAGCATATTGCGGATTATCTTTATGTTTGATAAGTGATGGAATTCCCGATACGATTAGGGCACTAAAATAGAGCGATATAAACTGCAAATTTCCCAGAACGCCCTCCATTACGGAACCAAAAAAGAAAAGTACCATCATATTTACCAGCAGGTGTGTTAAACTGCCGTGTAGAAACCCGGATGTAATTAACTCGTGCCAGCTATTTTTTCGTATTGTTCGGTAGGGGCGCATCATCCCCCAATCATATAGCTTATCACTGCCGTATAGCGCTGCGAGTGAGATTAACACGTTTAACAAAATTATACCAGCTGTAATGATCATAAATGAAAGAAGCGTATATTAAACCGTTTGTCTTGTAAAACACTGCTTATTGAAGCTCAGAAAATACGAAACCATTCCATACAGTACACCCGATTCAAAATGATAGCTAAAAAGCAGACTGTCGCCACATTCGCAAGCCTCCTTTTTTTTACTATTTTGATATCCAGCTGTGGCGTAATCCCGAGAACACCGTCAAGCGACACACTTGCCACGCTTGGAGAAGGTAGAGCCAGCTGGTATGGTCCGAATTTCCACGGTAAATTAACGGCAAACGGGGAAATCTTTGATATGAACGACCTGACAGCTGCGCACAGAACACTTCCCTTTAACACAATGGTTCGCGTAGATAACTTAGACAACGGACGTACAATCGTTGTTCGAATTAACGACAGAGGACCTTATGTGGACAACAGAATAATTGACCTATCCCGAAAAGCCGCCGCCGATCTTGGAATGATAAGTGCCGGAACGGCATCCGTGCGTTTGTCATTAATCCGGGAAGGTGACCGGCCGGTAACTGAGCAGAACAGCAGCAGCAGGGAAACGTTTACAATCCAAATTGCATCATTCGAAAACATGAGTGAAGCCGAAGTAAAGGCAGAGAGCATCACCGGATCGAGGGTTGAGGAAGTTCGACTGAATAACAGCACTTTTTACAGGGTCTATTATGGTATCTACTATTCGGTTGATGAAGCAAAAGCTGCAGAAAACACCCTGAAAGCCGATGGCATAAACGGTTTTGTAAAACAGATTGAAAATTAAAAAATACTATATCAATAAAGGATTGATTAGCAGACGAATTTGGTTTTAAGGGAAACCGTAAATAAACAGCTTTATGAAAAAGAATATAATTGTAATTGGAAGCGGATTTGGTGGACTCGGAGCCGCATCCAGACTACTTTCAGCAGGTCATGATGTAACCATCATCGAGAAAAGAGATAAACTCGGAGGAAGGGCTTATGTATATGAAAAGAATGGATTTAAATTTGATGGAGGCCCAACAGTAATTACGGCCCCCTTTATGTTTGATGAGATTTTCGAAGCCGCCGGGAAAAAAAGAGAAGACTATTTTGAACTGGTTCCATGCGATCCTTTTTACAGGATTTTTGATGATGAAGGGAAAGGATTTGACTATAACAGCGACCACGACTTCATACTTTCTGAAATCAAAAAGAGAAGCCCCGGCGATGTTCAGGGCTATGAAGAATTTATCAAAACAACCAAACCGATTTTTGAAAAAGGTTTCGTAGAGCTTGCTGATAAACCCTTCCTCAAATTCACTGACATGATTAAGGTCGCACCAGACCTCATAAAGCTTAAATCGCATCAATCTGTATATAAATATGTCTCAAAATTTATAAAAGATGAATTTTTAAGACGTGCGTTTTCGTTTCATCCGCTGCTGGTTGGGGGGAATCCATTCGACACAACTTCAATCTACTCGATGATTCACTACCTGGAGCGTGAATGGGGTGTGCACTACGCTATGGGGGGCACCGGAGCCATTGTAAACGCCATGGAAAAGCTGATCCTTGAGCAAGGCGGTACCATTCATACAGAAACCGAAGTGGATGAAATATTGGTCAAAAATGGTAAAGCTGTCGGCGTTCGTCTCAAAAACGGAGAAAAGCTGGATGCAGACAGTGTGGTTTCCAATGCGGATGTTGCATTTACATATAAGAACCTTATCAATCCAAAACATCGAAAAAAATATACCGACCGGAAAATAGAGCGAACAAAATACAGCATGTCTCTTTTTGTGATCTATTTTGGCACCAAGAAACGTTATAATGATACAAATTTGGCACATCATAATATTATACTTGGCAAGCGCTATAAAGGACTGCTCTCAGATATTTTTCACGATAAAAAACTTGCTGACGATTTTTCACTCTATCTGCATATGCCAACTAAAACGGATCCTTCCATGGCACCCGAGGGACACGAGGCTTTTTATGTTCTCTCTCCTGTGCCCCACTTAGATGGAGAGACCGACTGGAATGAAATGGCTCCGGTATATCGTGATAAAATCATGAATTTTCTCGAAGAGAACTATCTGCCCGGCCTTCAAGAGAATCTTGTGGCAGAGCACTATATCGATCCTCTTCATTTCCAGAATGAACTGAACAGTTATAAAGGATCTGCATTTTCAGTTGAGCCGATTCTTACTCAATCCGCATGGTTCAGGCCACATAATAAATCTGAAGATGTAGAAAGTCTATATTTTGTAGGAGCCGGAACACATCCGGGTGCAGGATTACCCGGAGTTTTGTCCTCCTCAATTATTGCACAGGATCTTATTGGAAAAGCGTAGTTCATAACTACTTCCTCTCTTTATCTGTCCGGAACTATTCAATAAAAGGGCTGAACATTAATGTTCAGCTTTTTTTTTGCCTTCCCAACATTCTAAAGGTTCATGGCTTTTTTCCTGAATGAATCTAACGAATCCATAACATCCCTCTATATTGTTGTGGTTACTGAAAAAACATCATTTCTTTTGATAGGTTTATTAAGATAAACGTTAATTCAAAACTCTCTCTGTATACCTGTCAGATTATGCTTCTGATCCGATATCAATATGATAACCATATGTATAGTTTCAATATCGAATAATCATTAATTACAATCATATGAATAAAATTAAGCTGACCGCATTCAGTAATTTAAAGGACAGGAAACCAGTTCACGAACTTTTAAACGGTCTTGACCTTGTTGTTACCCGATTCGACGATAATGTGTCTGTTCTATATGGCCGATGTCTCCATCGCGGAGCACTTATGGCTGATGGATATGTGGACGGGGAAAACCTAATTTGCGGTGTTCACGGTTGGGATTACAGGTATGACACTGGAGTTAGCGAGTACAATAATGAAGAGGTACTGAATAAGTTTTTCTCCGAAATAGAAGATGGATGGGTGTGGGTGGACGAAGATGAAATCAACGACTACCTGGAGGAGCACCCACAGCCTTTTAACCGGGACCAGTATCTAGGGCAATACGCAGACACCCATCCCGAAGAAACCGAGCCTTATACTGGCTATATAAAAGAATTAGCCCAAAACGGATTAAAAAAGATTGGCCATCACGGCCCATCTGCAGCCATGGGTGTTGACCGTAATACTCTACCCAAATGGGAAAATATTCAGTTTCTGCCGGCGCAGCTTGCTACCCGTCCCCTTATGGATGAAGATGAGGTGGAAACCAAAACCATAATCGGGCCGAGAGCTAAAAGGCCACTTGAATTAGATATCCCGGTTTTTGTATCAGACATGAGCTTTGGCGCCCTTTCGAAAGAAGCGAAAATCGCCCTTTCAAAAGGAGCCGAATTAGCCGGGACAGGCATCTGCAGCGGCGAGGGCGGTATGCTGCCTCAGGAGCAGGAACACAATTCCCGCTATTTTTATGAACTGGCTTCGGGTATGTTTGGATTCTCCTGGGAAAAGATTCAAAAAGCACAGGCATTTCATTTTAAAGGTGGACAGGGAGCAAAAACCGGGACAGGCGGACATCTTCCCGGCAGTAAAGTAACGAAAGAAATTGCAGAAGTTCGTGGATTAAAAGAGGCTGAAACGGCCATCTCTCCAGCAGCTTTTCCTGATCTAGTAACAATTAATGATTTTAAAGAGTTTGCCAATAAGGTGCGGGAAAAAGCCGGGGGTATTCCGGTTGGATTCAAAATCGCTGCCAGCCACATTGAAGCCGATATTGACTTTGCACTTGAGGCCGGGGCAGACTATATCATTCTCGATGGCCGCGGTGGAGGTACAGGATCTGCACCAACGATATTGCGGGATCATATTAATGTGCCAACAATACCTGCATTGGCACGGGCTCGCAAACACTTAGACAGTAATGGCGCAGACCATGTGACTCTGGTGATAACCGGTGGACTACGAGTGGCCGAAGATTTCGCAAAATCCATGATGCTCGGAGCCGACGCGGTAGCCGTTGCAAACTCCGCGATTCAGGCTATTGGGTGTCTTGGAATGAGGGCATGCGACAGCAACAACTGCCCGGTGGGTATAGCCACCCAAAAAGAGAACTTGAGGAGCAGATTAATCATTGAATCATCAGCTCAGCAGTTACATAACTTCTTTAATGCCAGTAATGAACTCATGAAGGTTATTGCCCGGGCCTGTGGTCACGATCAGTTTAAAAAATTTAATCAGAGCGATTTATCTACACTAGACTATAACATTCACAGACTTACCGGAATACAATATGCAGGAGTACAATAGAACAGATCAAAAAGTACACTATTTATCGCAGGTATTAGCGAAACTAAACAGAACATTCGTTTCCTCCAAAGAGGATGACAGCCATACAAATTTATATTTCGACCCTCTGAGTCATCGTGTTCTTGGCAGATGGATAGAGACTGACAATGGGATGATCATCGGCGCCCTGAATCTGAAAGCATTTCGTTTCGAGTTGATAAATAGAAGCCAAAGCGTACTGAGTGAGTTTGAGATTAATGGAAAAACTATAAAGGAAATTGAACAGACCATTGCTGAAACACTCTCTGAAATTGGGCTGGACAGCAGCGGATTCAGGGATGATCTCCACTATGAAATTCCTGATTACGGTTTTGGGAACAACTCACTAAATAAGTGGGCTGATAAGGACATTAAACTGTGGGAGAGTATTCGTGATCTGGCAAACAATAGTTCCTTCAAACTGTTGGGAACCCTTCAATCTGCATCAGAGGTGCGAATTTGGCCCCATCACTTTGATACGGGCATTTACACCGAACCAAACTCTAAAATAGGTCTGGGTTTCGGACTAGCCATGAAAGATGAGATGGCAGGTGATGCCTATTTTTATTTTGCTGGCTATAGCCTGGATGGATCTGTCATTCAATTCGAAAAAACAGAGACACTACAGTTCGGGCGCTGGCAGATAGATGAGCAGTGGAAAGGCGCTATTTTGCCGGTATCAGACTTAACTGACTCTCCGATTGATGCTGTTCAATCTTTTATAGTTGAGGTAGTCGATTTTTATGTTCGTTAGTTACTCAATTATGGCCTGCTGAAAATAAAAAACAGCGCATGAATGGTGTCCATACGCTGTTGATTCAAAAGATCTATAATATTTAACGAATTATTAAAACGGGTGGTGAATTGCCGACAACAAATTCATCACTGTCGCCGATACGAACATCATAAACCAGCATGCCTTTTGGAGCATCTTCCTTAATCCGTACTGAAAAAACGCCGCCTCTGCTAATTTTTTGTGAGTTTCCATTCTGAAACATTCC
>DATGBT010000109.1:0-22455 GCA_035312505.1 Balneolaceae bacterium
TGTACAATATTTGAATGCTGTTAAACAAGGCATCTTTGGTTTTGATTCACTGAAAACCAAGCTAAGCTTATAAAATCTGCAATTTACCTGTGAATTTCCGCTTTTTTTTATGAAAGTAATAGAACACTACGACAAAGCAACAGAACCGCTTATCTCTTTTGAAATTATCCCGCCCAAGCGGGGCGGATCCGTACAATCTGTTTTCGACTCACTGGACAAAGTCATTGAGAAAGTTCACCCGCCATTTATTGATGTTACCTACCACGCAGCAGAATCTTATGTCGAGGAGCAGTCCGACGGAACACTGAAGCGGGTAGTTCGCAGGAAACGCCCCGGTACCATTGGCCTTTGCGCTGCAATTCTCCATCGTTATGGAATTGATCCCGTTCCTCATCTCATTTGTGAAGGATTCTCAAAAGAAGAGAGTGAAGATGCCCTGATCGAGCTCAATTATCTCGGCATTCATAATATTCTGGCGATTCGCGGAGATAATACAGGGTCGCAGGTGTCCCTTCATCAAAACGGCACATCGAACAAGTTTGCGATTGACCTTGTGCAGCAGATTCAGAATATGAATCATGGCAATTTTCTTGAGGATACCATCAACGCAGAACCCACCGATTTTTGTATCGGGGTTGCCGGATACCCGGAGAAACATTTTGAAGCTCCAAACCTGGACTGGGATATCAAACGGCTTAAGCAAAAAGTGGATGCCGGTGCCGATTATATCGTCACACAGATGTTTTTTGATAATGAAGCCTATTTTAACTTTGTGGATAAATGCCGTGTTAACGGAATCGATATCCCCATTGTGCCGGGACTGAAAATTCTTACCACTACAAACCATTTAAAATCCCTTCCCAAGTATTTTCACCTGAACATTCCGGATGAACTTACAGAAGAGATTGATGAAAGCCCGGACCATGTAAGTGAAATCGGAGTGAAATGGACTCAAAAACAGAGTCTTGAGCTTTTGGAAAACGGCGCACCCGGCATTCATTACTACATAATGGGTAATCCGCAGCCCGCTCTGGATGTCATTGATTTTGTTCAGGCAAAGTAAGTCTTTAACGTTTGATCTTTGACCCAAACCACTGGTTATGCACATGAAGCACGGTCATCAACTTTACTAGATCTTAAGAGTGTAAAACTGCTGCCGGCTATAAAAAGTCTGGAATATTCATTTTTGATTTATTATATCTACCTTTTCAGGTAAACAGCTTGGATAAAACAACACTACCATGACATATCTCATCGCCGATAGCGGAGCTACCAAAACCGACTGGCTTTACGTTGATGGTTTGGACACCATTCATATCAAAACACAGGGACTTCATCCTTCAAACATCCAGCAGCTATCCGATAGCATGGATATTCAGACACAGATTGGCCATCTGAGTCCTAAAAAAATCTACTTTTTCGGTGCAGGATGCGGAAACCCTGTCTCGGACGAAATTGTGAAACGTTTCCTGCAGCCTATTTTTCCTAATGCTGTTATTCGGATCAAAAGCGACCTTCAGGGATCCGGACGGGCTTTTTTTGGAAAAGAGAGCGGTGTCGTTGCTGTATTGGGAACAGGGTCTATTTGTGCGAAGGTTAACGACGGACAAGTTATCAAAAAATCTGCGGCCCTTGGCTTTGCTATCGGAGACGAGGGAAGCGCAGCCGATCTGGGCCGGCGTATTTTACGCATGTACTTCAGGAATACGGGAGACCCCGAATCCATACGATTTATCGGCGAAAAACTGAACAATGCCGATTATGCCACGATGATGAACAACATTTACCGCGCCGGCAAACCGAACCGTGCTCTTGCAGCCGTTGCAGGTGATGTACTCCAGCATCCGCTGCCGCCGGGTTTATTAACACTCATCAGGCAGGGATTTCAGGATTTTGTAAATCAGCAGCTATCCATGCTTGATTTAGAGTCCAACCAGTCGATTGTTTTTACCGGCAAAGTGGCAAATGTTCATAAAGAGCTTCTTTTTTCTGTTTTAGAATCTGCAGGATACAACAATGCAGAGGTCAAATACCCGGTTATAGCCTCGTTTCGAAACCGTATAAAACAGAATGAACAGATTTTTGAAGATTGACATATCTGTATAGATCCAAGTAATAATTTTCACAAAAAACATTTTCTTCCTTTGATTTTAACGGACACGCACTGCCATCTTTATCTCGACCACTTTAATGATGACATCAGTGAGGTTTTGGAGCGGGCGGTGGCAAATAGAATCAAAAATATATTTCTCCCTGCAATCGACTGGACATCGATCGGAGAGATGGACAAGCTCACTCACCCGGATATTTCCTTTTACAAAATGGCCGGAGTTCATCCATGCCATGTAGAAGAAAATTTACCCGTTTTACGCGAACAACTCGAAAAATCGTGCAACCGGGACGATATTGTAGGAGTTGGTGAAACCGGCCTCGATTACTACTGGAGCACCGATTATATAGAAGAGCAGAAGAGAAGCCTGCGGCTGCACTGCGACGTTGCAAAACAAACAAATAAGCCGATAGTACTGCATAACAGGGAAAGCACAACCGACCTTCTGGATATCATTGAAGAGGAACAGGATGGAAGCCTGACCGGAGTGTGGCACTGTTTTACCGGCACTTTGGATGAAGGCAAGCGGGCACTGGACCTGGGTCTTTATCTGGGAGTTGGCGGAGTATCTACCTTTAAAAATGCCGGAGTAGATAACGTGGTAAAAGATCTTCCCCTTGATCGTTTGATTCTCGAAACCGATGCTCCCTATCTCACACCTGCCCCCCACAGAGGAGAACGAAATGAACCGGCTTACATTAAGATCATTGCGGAAAACCTGGCCAAGCTGATGAATCTGAGCCTGAAAGAAGTTGCTTCTGCTACTACAAAAAACGCCTTTGATCTGTTTCAGATTGATCCGGCTGACGGTTAGGTGGAATTCAGAAATATCGTCGCTTCATCCGGTAAATTGGACCTGCTGCCGTAAGATTTCATAATTGCTGAAAACTCAAACCGCGTGTCAGTTTCAGACCGCAATTTCGCGAAACGATGAGACTTTTCATCATCCGTTAAGCCGATCAAGGGTTTAAACAGTCTGTCATACTTTTTAAGGTTGGAATATTTCCAAAGAAACCCGGCGAATGAGTTCTGCCCGGCCGGTTTTTCACTCAAGGACGGGTGAAGATTAAAAGAGCTACCAGGCTTTTTCAATGCGAAGTGCTCACACATTTTGTGAACAACCATTTCAGAAGCTTTCCATTTTGCCTCTTTCGAGTAGCCTGCAATATGCGGGGTGGTCAGAAAGGCATGTTGAGCAACATCATCATCAAAAAGCGGTTCGTTTTCCCACACATCCAGAATATAATCTTTCGTTTTTCCTTCTTGATGAGATTTGAATAGTGCCTCCTCGTCTACAACACCTCCACGAGACGTGTTCACAACAAGGGAAAACCCCTGTTTAAGCCACTCTTCACTACAGATATGAACCGTAGGATGGCTGCCTGTATTCCTAAGTGGTGTATGAAACGTTAAAATATCACACTCCAAAAGGTCGCTTTCTGCTGACGAAGTAAATGACTTCTCTCGCAGTGCTTTCGGAGGATCGTAAAGAACGGTTTGAACACCCAGCTCTTTTAAATAACCGGCAACCCGGCTGCCAGTATTCCCGCAGCCAACGATCCCCACCTGCCTGCTCGGCAGATCCACATCGCGCTCATCTGCCCACTTGTATAGTGCCGTTATTACGTATTCGGCAACGGCGTTGGCATTACATCCCTCAGATCGCGCGAACGCAATTCCAATGTCGTTAAGGTAATCCAGATCTACGTGGTCAAAACCCGCTGTAGCCGATCCGATAAAAGATAATTTACCGGGTGAAGACAATGTTTTTGCGTTAATTTTGGTAACGGTACGAATCAGAAGAGCGTCATAATGGGATACACCCTCCGGAAGTCCATCGTCCGGATCATAAAGGTCAAGCTTTGCCCATGCCGGCACCAGTTTATCGAGCTTATATAAATATTTATCTGCAAGAATCTTCATCATCTGTATCCGTTTAAAAAAACAAGTTTACACTTGTGATCTGCAAGAACATGTTACGTGCACTTTTCATTATCTTCAACCGTAAGCAGTAATGAATAATTTTTAAACACGGTTATATGTCATCATCGTTTAATACCGTCTCCCTCATCAGAAAAAAAAGAGAAAAAGAATCACTAAGCAGTGAAGAAATTACGTTTCTGATCGATTCCTACACACAGGGTGACATACCCGACTATCAGATGAGTGCGTTTCTGATGGCGGCTTTCCTGAACGGACTCAATACAGAAGAAGCTGCCGCCTTTACTCACGCTATGCTTCATAGTGGCATAATTGTTGACCTGAGTCACGTACCCGGGTTGAAGGTGGATAAGCACTCAACCGGAGGCGTTGGTGATAAATTATCCCTTATTCTTGCTCCCATTGTAGCCGCATGTGGTGTACCTGTTCCTATGATATCGGGCCGGGGCCTTGGCCACACCGGGGGCACACTCGATAAACTTGAATCCATTCCGGGTTTTACCGTCGACATATCACTCGAACGATATAAAGAGATCCTTGAAAAGCAAAACATGGTACTTGCCGGACAAACCAAAGAGATTGCGCCTGCTGATAAAAAACTGTACGCCCTCAGGGATGTAACGGCTACCGTAGAATCCATACCGCTGATTGCCGGCAGTATCATGAGCAAAAAGCTGGCTGAGGGGATTGATGCCCTGGTATTGGATGTTAAGTTTGGTTCCGGCGCATTTATGAAAAACCAAAAAGATGCTATAAAGCTTGCCGAAACACTTGTGGGTATTGGTGAGGAATTTGGCAAACAAACCATCGCCTATTTAACAAACATGGAGCAGCCGCTGGGGTACGCTGTTGGCAACTGGCTAGAAGTGAAAGAGTGCATCGATTGTCTTCACGGATCCGGCCCTGATGATGTAATGGACATTACGCACCTGCTCTCCGGTACTATGATTTATCTTGGTGAAAAGGCGGCCACGATCGATGAAGGGATTGAAAAGAGCCATGAAGCGATTAAGAACGGAACAGCTTTTCAAAAATGGCTTGATATCGTGGAAGAACACGGTGGTGATGTAAATGTGATCAAAAACCCTGATATTTATAGTTCCTCAAAGTTTGTTGTAGATGTTTCAGCGGAAAAAGAGGGATTTATTACTGAAATGGATGCCTACAGCCTGGGAATGATGTCAGTAGAACTTGGGGCTGGCCGCAGGGCGAAAGAGGACCATGTGGATCCTGCAGCCGGTTTTATTCTTCATAAGAAAATAGGAGATTACACAAAAAGAGGTGAAACTTTATGTACACTACACACGAACAACAGAGATGTACTTGATCAATGTAAAGATACATGTAACGGGGCAATCACTATCCGTGCAGAAGCAGCAGATGTACGGGAACAAATAACGCATAAAGTTGACAAAAACGGAGTTCATAAATACGAACGTTAACTATTGCGAATGTTCGTAAATCCTTTAACTTTCTACTAATACGGTTTAGAACCGTCATTTAAACCCAATAACCTTCATAATTATGTTTAAACGATTTTTCAGAGCTATAAAATCTCTTTTCGGCGGAATGGTAAGTTCCATGGAAGACCCAAAACTTATTCTTGAACAGAACATTCGCGAACTGAACGACCAGATCCCACAAATGAACGAAAACATTGCCACTGTAAAAGCTAATACGGTGATGATTCGAAAAGAAGTGGATAGATACACAAAAAATATTTCGGAGCTGACAGCCAAAATTAAAGCGGCTATTAATGCCGACCGGGACGATCTCGCACAGGGTTATGCCCTTCAGCTTGAAAAAGCGAAGGAGAACCTCGAGCAGTCGAAGCAGCAATTGAATTATGCTGAGCAGGCTTATGAAAAAGCGATAAAAGTGAAAAAAGCTTTTATGCGGGAAAAAGACAGAAAAATTAAGGAAGCGCGTGAAGCACTGCGCGCAAGTGAACGTGCTGAATGGCAGGCCCGGGTTGCAAACGCTTTGGAATCGTTTGAAATGGGCGGACTCGACCAAACCCATAATGAAATGGTGAACCGTATTAATGAACAGACCGCACGAAATGAAGCTCGTATGGAAATTGCACTGGAAAGTGTAGATACGGAGACCATGGAGATTGAGGCCAGTGCTGAAAAAATTCGTGCGCAAGAGCTGGTAAACCAGTTTAAAGCAGAAATGGGTAAAGATGTGGCTCCGAAGGAGACCGAGTCTAAGAAAAAAATAGATCTTAGTGAGGAAGAAATTGCGGATGATTCATCACAGAAAACCGTCGGGAAAGAGAAAACCAAGTCGTAACAGAGTATGATATGACAGAAAGTGAAAAAGAACGCGAACGCCTAAAAGAGGAGTACAAAGATCATTTTCGAAAGATGAAAGATGCCGGTGAAAAGATCCGCAGAAACCGGTATGTCAAAAATGTAAATGAGGCGCTTCATCAGATGGATGCATCAGAACTTCTCTCATCCTTCGACCACTTTCTTGACCAGGTTCGCAGTAAAATGGCGCTCATCGAAGCCCGGCTCGACGTAGCTGTTGAGGAGATCCTGGAAACATCGGAGCTTGATGAAGAGCTGGATGCTGAAATGAGAAAACAGAAAGCGAAAGAGTCTCTCAAGAAAATTAAGAGCGATATGGGAATGCTCTACAGAGATATTGAAAAACAGGCTGAAGAGTACAAGGCCGAAAAAACGGTGGGCCGACATACCGGTAATCAAACAGACCAAACCAACGGATGACCAAGGAAAACGATCAGATCAACTTTACGAAAGAGGCATTCCTTCACCCTGCCAATCTTGTTTGGCTTCTTGTAGGAACCATCTCGGCTTTTGTCGCTAACGGATTCGAAAGTGGGTTTTCAAGCGCTATTCTCTCATTTACGCTGGGTATGGAACTTATATATCTTGGTGTATTGCCAAAGCTTCCCTCCTACCAGAAAAGTGTGAAGCTCAAAAAAGAGAAAGAGCTGCCTGATGAATCGGGAGACAAACGAATTTTCCATAGCCTGGACGGCAGATCACAAAAACGATTTCTTGTTCTCAAGCATATCACCAAAGAGGTGAAGAAAAACTTTGAGACACTCCCTTATACATCTAAAGGGATGCTTGATCACGTAATCACCAAGATGGATGGGCTGCTTTCTACCTATCTCTCCCTGCTGGATATGAACCGCCGTTTTCAAATGTACATGAACTCTGAAGTTGAAACCGAAATCGAAAATGAGGTTAAAAAACAGGAGAAAAAACTTGAGAATGCCGAGTCGGATCAACTCAAGGCAACGGGGAAAAGACGCTTAAACATTCTCAATAAACGTTTGAATAAGTTTCAAATAGCCAAAGAGAAATTCCTTATATGCGAAACACACCTTGAAACCATCGAAGATGCCATCCGGTTTATATATGAGCAGTCGATGACTATGCCTAACGACGAAGATGTGGGGCTGCAGCTCGACCACCTGCTTGCCGAAATGGACGAAACCACATCTATTATTCAAGACCTTGACGACAGCCTGCTCCCCGGTTTTGATGATTTGGATAAAGAACTCGAGCTTGCAACGTTGAAGAAAGAAGCTGAAAAACTTAATAAGTCAACAGAAAAAAAAGTTAAGAAATCAACATGAGCCAACCGGCACTCAACCATCTTCTTCTTGATGAAAAAGAAAACGGTATTATCGTGGTTACGATTAACCGGCCCGATAAACTCAACGCCCTTAACGGCGAGCTGCTGGAGGAGTTGCGTTCTGCTTTCACCTACATTGAAGAGCGCAGCCAAATAAAAGCCACCATACTTACAGGCAGCGGAGATAAAGCATTTGTTGCCGGAGCAGATATTAAAGAGTTACGAGAACTGAACCGCCAAACCGGCGAAAAACTATCATCGAATGGACAGCAGATTTTTTCATTTATTGAGCAGAGCAGTAAGCCTGTAATTGCCCTTATCAATGGATATGCGCTTGGCGGCGGCGCAGAACTTGCAATGGCTTGCCACATTCGAATCGCAACAGAAAATGCGCTTATTGGTTTGCCCGAGGTTTCCCTGGGCCTTATTCCCGGCTACGGTGGCACACAGCGGCTTCCATCACTTGTGGGTATATCAAAAGCGATGGAAATGATTCTGACCGGCAGCCCTGTCAACGCTGAAGAAGCAGAGCAGTTTGGACTTGTTAGCAGTATCCATTCATCCGAAACCGTGATGGAAGAAGCTGTGAACCTGGCAGAAAAAATCATCAAAAACGGGCCTCTTGCTGTTCATAAAGCGATGCAGGCCGTTTTGGCTTCACGACCTGATCACGGTTTTACCAAAGAAGCTGTGCTGTTTGGTCAGCTTTGCGAAACCGAAGATTTTAAAGAGGGTACATCAGCATTTTTGGAAAAAAGGAAGGCAGAGTTCAAAAACAGATGACACTGCTGTAGCATATGAGCATCCACCCCCGAAGAAATTTTATCCGGTACTGGTTTATCCGGTCTTCTATATCTAATTTTTGTTGATGACAGAAACTATCTATATCGCATTAACCGTTCTTTTGAGCGGCTTTTTTTCCGGTTCGGAAATGGCTTTTGTTACGGCCAACAAGCTGAAACTCGAAATCGAGTCGAGGAAAAATTCATTTAAAGGCCGCACCCTGGCATTTTTCAGTGAAAATCCAGAACGGTTTCTCACCACAACACTGGTAGGCAACAATATTGTTAACGTATTGTACGCCACACTTATGGCTATCTATTTGGCTGAACCCATTCAGGTGATCTATTTCAACATTTTCGGGGTCTACCCAAGCGAAGCCGTGATCCTGATTATTCAGACGATCGTAGCCTCTGTGCTGATACTGCTTATCGGTGAAATACTCGCAAAGGCTATTTTCCGTGTGCTGGCAGATTACATGGTAAGCATTGTAGCGGTTCCCCTTAAGGTGATCAATATTCTTCTCAGACCTCTCATATTTTTGAGTAATAAAGCGTCCAATATACTTGTGAGAGCGTTTAATGTAGGGCAGGAACGAAGTGAAAAGATTTTTCGGCGACAGGATGTTGAGATGATTTTCAGGGAATTGATGGAGAGCGGCGGCAGCCAGGAAATTGACCATGACGATTCTGAAATTCTTCATAACGTGCTTGAACTGTCAAATAAACGAGTGCGTGAAACCATGGTGCCCCGAACCGAGATTGTTGCGGTGGAACGAAATTCATCGCTCGAAGAGCTAAAAAAAGCATTTATTGAATCGGGGTACTCAAAAATACCTGTGTTTCAGGATACCATTGACGATATTATTGGTGTTGTTTTTGCGTATGATCTGTTTAGCAATCCACAAAAGATTGGCGACATTATCCGTCCTGTGAAACTGATTCCCTCCAGTAAAAAATCGAAAGACCTTCTAACCGAATTTCGACAGAGTAACATCTCCGTGGCCGTGGTTATAGATGAATATGGTGGCACAGCAGGTATGGTTACCATTGAGGACCTGATTGAAGAAGTTGTGGGTGATATTCAGGACGAATATGACAAGGAAGACGATGACATCAAAAAGCTGTCTCCAAACACGTTTTTGCTGGCCGGATCTGTTGAAATTGATGAGCTTATGGACCGTTACCCGGAGTGTGCGCTGGAAATCGATGCTGGTGAGTTCGAAACAATAGCCGGGTATATTATTAATCACACGGGACGTATTCCTAAGGTAAACGAGGAGATAAAGTTCGGCGGTAACACATTTATTATTTCCAAAGCCACACAAAGCAGACTCGAAACTGTGAAGCTGGTAATTAACAACGACTGATTAACCAATACCTGTTATGATTGAGCACTATCCTGATTGGGCACAAAACCTTGCAAAAAAATATCTGAGCCGGTCTCTGAATCAGTTTGTACTGCACGGAAATATCCACGACCTGGTTCAAATCAACGAAGAAGACAATCTTTCCTATCAACGTTTGAAACACTTTTTAGCGGATGAATTTTTTGGCGCCCGGGATATCGTCATATTTTACGATCGTGCGACCGGCATCTATTTCAGAGATCAGGAGTCGCAAAAGGATTTTAGCAGAGCCGTTTCCGGCTATGACTCTCTTGCGGGTACGGAATACGCAAAAAAAATGCCCAAAGACCCTGTTCGTGCTTTTTCTGTACTGGAGCAGTATTTCCGATCACGCCTCGACCAGAATAAAAGCATTGCGATTATCATCGATTACGCCGAGACAATTATACCGGCAAACGAGGCGGCTAATGCAGGTACCGAAGACCGAAATGCACTGGTTTACCTATTAAAATGGGCTCACGACCCGTTATTTCTTGCTGCCGATTTTACAATTACGCTGTTGGCAGAAAATCTATCAGACATTAACAGGACACTGGTTCAACATCCTTACTCCTCTGATATTCGTATTCCCCTTCCCGACGAAGACGACCGTTTAAACTATCTGAATGTAGAATGTCCTCCCGATCAGTATGAAGATATTTCAGATATCCCAAAACCTGTTGTTGCGCAACAAACCGCAGGTCTTGGATTTTTAAAACTGAAAAATATTCTCTCAAACGCTACTCAGTATTCAGAAAAAATTACGTGGGAATCTCTATCGGCCATCAAAAAGGAGATGATAGAAGCCGAAGCGTACGGACTGCTGGAATTTGTTCCCACAGATAACACTCTCGATTCAGTTGCCGGGCACACTAAAGTAAAAAAACATTTGAGGTCTGCGGTAAAAGCACTCCAGCAAGGCCGAAGAGATGTGATCCCCATGGGCTACCTTGTTTGCGGGCCTGTTGGAACCGGTAAAACCTATCTTGTCACCTGTTTCAGCGGTGAGGTTGGCATTCCTATGGTGAAGCTTAAAAACTTCCGGAGCCAGTGGCAGGGAGTCACCGAAGGAAACCTTGAAAAAATTCTGCACCTGTTGAAAGCGATGGCGCCGGTAGCTGTGATGATCGACGAAGCAGATGCATACCTCGGGGACCGAGCGTCATCGGGCGACAGCGGCGTTTCGAGCCGCGTCTTTTCGCAAATCGCCACGTTTATGAGCGACACAAAAAACCGGGGACGAATTATTTGGTTCCTGATGACCGCGCGCCCCGATCTAATGCCCATCGACCTGAAAAGGCAGGGACGTGCAGAAGAACACATTGCACTTTTCCCGCCTGAAACAGAAGAAGAACGAAGAGAATTATTTGAGGTAATGAAGCGTAAAACCGGGCTTTTGCAAACCGATGATTATATTCCAAAATCAATTTTAAAAGGTACACAGTCTTTTTCGGGGGCCGACATGGAGGCTGCTTTAACCCGGGCAAAATTCAGGCTGGCATCCCTGGGTGAGGAGAAAGCAACACCGGAACTTCTTGACGATGTATTCAGAGACTTCCTCCCTCCCACGTATCCCGCAGAAGTTGAACTTCAAACATACGCAGCCATTATTGAATGTACGTCCAAGGCGCTGCTGCCCGAACGGTATAAGAAAATGGACCGAAATACCATTCTTCAAAAAATTCAGGAAATAAAAAACAGATAGTAAACTTTCAAATCAGCTATGCCCGACGAGCCTTTAGACGAAATTAGAAAAACCATTGATAAGTTAGACGATACCATCGTAAAAGCGCTGGGTGAGCGACAAAATATTGTACGCAAAGTAATTAGCGGAAAATTAGATCGATCTGCTGACATTCGCGACCCAAAGAGAGAGGAAGAGTTACTTCAAAAAATTCGAGCCAGGGCCCCTGAATATGGCCTGGACCCTTTCTTCCTGGAGCAGCTGTTTCGGGAAATTATTCAGCACTCCGTTCGCTTTCAAACACATGCCCTGGTCGACCACCAAAATGAAAAAGATGCCGACCAAACGATACGTGTTTCATACCAGGGTACTGATGGCGCTTTTAGTCATCAGGCGGCCATGCGACATTTCGAACAGCGATACACCAATGTTAACTGTATAGGGTATACCCGGTTCGAAGAGGCCGCTAATGCAGTACTCAATGGTGAAGCCGATGTATCCATACTGCCTATAGAGAATACCACAGCCGGTTCCATCAACGATACGTACGATCTGTTAAATGAGAAAGATCTGTTTGTTATGGGGGAAGAGGTGCTGCACATCAACCACTGTTTGATGGCGCCCAAAGACGTTGAGGTCACAAACATCAGGAGGATCCTTTCGCATCCACAGGCGATTGCCCAATGCAGTAAATTTTTAACCTCCCTGCCCCGCTGCCACGTCGAATCATACTTTGATACGGCAATGGCTGCCAGAAAAGTAAGGGACGACGACGATCTTTCTCAGGCAGCAATAGCGAGTTCGTATGCTGCAGAAATTTACGGGCTCACCATATTGAAACGGGATCTGGCGAATCAGCCTGAAAATTATACCCGGTTTTTAATTGTTGGGCCCGAACCGATTCACTGCGATCCGCAGCTTAATACCAAAACATCCCTCATTTTTGCAACCATTGATGAAAAAGGGGCACTTTTAGACTGCCTTAACCTTTTGGGCAAAAATGGAATAAACATGACCAAACTGGAGTCGAGACCCAGAATAGGGCATCCCTGGCAATCACTTTTTTATCTTGATATTGAAGGAAACCGGGATGAGCCCAGAGTAGCTGATGCCCTCGAAAAACTGAGCAGGAAATCTCAGTATTTAAAAATACTCGGTAGTTACCCTGTACGGGAAGGTAAGTGGTAAACCGCACAGTACGGTTATCTTTCCTTTTTAAAACAACCCATCGATTTCTTTAAGAAACGATTAAGCAGGCTGTTGATTTCATCGAAATTAACTTGTAAATAGACATATTATATATCCGGAAAAAGAGAACCGGGTGTTTTAACTGAGCATCCGCAGACAGGAATAGCTATTATCCGACAAAGCATTCCGGAGATTAAATATCTCTTCATATACCAGGAAAAAGGCTTGTTAACCCCTTTGGAGTTTTTCTATGAAATTTACGCCACTTCGAATCAGTATCATCTACTTTATATTTGCACTCCTTTGGATTACAACATCCGATTATCTTGTAGATCTGTGGATTGATGATTCCAATTTGTTATCAGTACTTCAGACCATTAAAGGGTTTTTGTTCGTGTCGATGACTGCCATTCTTCTTTATGGCATGATCAAGAGCTATGAGAGATTTATCCGGAAGAACAACAAGGTGCTCGAAAATCAAAAGATAAGGCTCGACATCGCACTGGATGCCGCCAATATGACCACATGGGAATACCATGCAGATGACGATATTTATATCTCTTCTAAAAATCATAACCAAATGTTTGGTTATCCTGAAAACGAGACATTAAACATTCAAAAAGTTTTTAACCGGGTATACTACAAAGACATAAAAGAGTTTGAAGAAAAAGTTGCCAAATCAAGAGAAAATGGCAAACCGTTTGATCACCAGTATAGGGTGCAGCTACCCAATGGTAAAGTTCGCTGGTACTGGACGAGAGCTGAGGTATTGCCGGATACAGAGACGAATATCTTTAACGGCATAACGATGGACATTACTCAAAGAAAGGAACTGGAAGAGGAGCTTCAGATTGAGCGTGAACGGCTCAGCAAACTGTTTAATCGAATTCCTGTGCTTATTAACATCTACAATTCAGAACGGGATGTAATTTCCACCAATGCTCACCACCAGGAAATTTTGGGGTGGACACGGGAAGATATTAAACAGAGCAGTCTCCTGGAGCTTTGCTACCCCGATCCATCATACAGAAAAAAGGTTATCTCTGATATTATGAAACAGAAGAAAGGCTGGAATGAATATCGAGTAACCACAAAGAAAGGAGACGAGCGCCTGCAAATGTGGACGAATATTCAGCTGAGTGATGATACTTTTGTAGGTGTGGGGTATGATGTGACGGAACAGCGAATGCTCGAAAATCAAATTATGGAAGAGAGAGAGCAGCTACGGTTAATATTCGACAGTATGCCACTTTTTATAAATTTGCATGACAGCAACCACAAAATCTCTGAAGTAAACCGTTATTTTGAGCAGCGTTTTGGCTTTTCCAACGAGGATTTAGATCAAAATGACATCGTGGAATTAATCACTACGGATGATAACTACAGCCTCGTTAAAAAAGCGATAGAGCAGTCTGATGGTACCTGGTATGATTTGGAATTGGTTACAAAAACCGGAGAACTTCTAAATACAACCTGGACAAATATTCAGCTTAGTGAGTCGCGATCGCTTGGAATAGGTTTGGATATTACAGAACGAAAAAAAATGGAAGAGAATCTTCGTGAAAGAGAGCAGCTGCTAAACCAAACACAAAAAGTAGCTTCTATAGGGAGCTATAAACTCAATTTTATTGAAGGCTCTCTAACGGGGTCCGATGTTTTTTACACGCTTTTAGGAATTGACCCAGCCTTTCACTTAAACGAGGAAGAGTGGATTACAATCCTTCACGACGATCACAGACAGGAAATGGTTGATTATATAAAAGAGCTTGCAAAAACCGGGAGATTCTTCGACAAAGAGTTTAAAATTATTCGAGAAAATGATCGTGAAGTGCGGTGGATGCATGGTAAGGGTACATTAACATTTGATGAAGACGGACAACTGGCAGGACTCTATGGTACGTTGCAGGATATTACTGAGCGCAAAGAAATGGAAGAATCTGTCCGTGAAAAAGAGGAGCGGCTTTCACTTGCTGTAAAGGGTGGACGGGTTGGATTATGGGACTGGAGGGTACAGACCGGTGAACTTATCATTGATGAGGAGTGGGCCAAACAACTCGGGTATACCGTTGAAGAGCTTTCACCGGTTAGCTATAAAAAATGGGAAGAGTTAACCCACCCCGATGACAAAGAGAAAACACTCGAAATATTTGATGAATATTTTCACGGAAACCGAAAGTTCTATGAAAATACAATACGAATGCAGCATAAAAATGGCCATTGGGTTTATATCCTGGATCGTGGGGAAGTCGTATCATGGATTGATGAAACCACACCTGAACGCATACTCGGCACACATCTTGACATTTCCGAACGCATTTCGCTTGAAAAAGCTACCAAAGAGAGCCGTGAGCGACTTCAGATTACTACGAAAAGTGCCAATATCGGACTTTGGGAATGGAACCCGCAAACAGGCGAAGTCTATATCGATGAAATATGGGCGTCTCTCGTTGGTTACACACGAGAAGAGCTGGAGCCCATATCCATTGAAACATGGAATAAATTAGTACACCCTGATGACTTAAAACTATTTAACGATACCGTTGAAAGGTACTTTAACGGACAGACAGACACATACGAATGTGAAGTGAGAATGAGGCATAAAAGTGGCCACTGGGTATGGATTTTAGATCGGGGAAAAATTGTTGAGCATGATGAAGATGGAAATCCTTCAAAAATGACCGGTACTCATGTGGATATCACAGATCGCGTAGAAGCAGAACAAGAAAATAAAATGCTGGCGAATGTTTACCGGTTCTCTAACACCGCATTGGGGGTAAGCAATCATAATACGGGTAATTTAGTACGTGTAAACACAGCCTTCGCCGAACTTCTGGGTTATGAAATTGATGAATTGATCGGGGTTAATGTATCAGATATCTACGCTCCAGGCTCTCTGCACGACATGAACCGGGTTGTAAAAGAACTATCCGATTATGGCCAGACCATATTTGAAACATCTTTGCAGAAAAAGAACGGAGAAATTTTTCAAGCTCTGGTTAACCTTGCCCTTGTAACGGATGCTGAAAATAAAACCGAATACAGGTTGAGTACCGTACAGGATATTTCGTACATAAAAGAGCAGCAAGCCGAGCTACAGCGCAGCCGCGACCAGCTTTTACAAGCTCAGGAAATTGCTAAACTAGGCTATTGGACCCTTAATCTGGAAGACAATACTCTCTGGTGGTCTGAAATTGTATATGACATTTATGGCAAGCAAATTGACAGCTATAAACCCACAATTCAAAATTATCTGAAACTTACTCACCCAGACGACAGAGAGACAGTAAGGAGTGTTCTTGAGAATGAACTTATAAATAAACGCTTCGAATCTATTCATCGAATCATTCGCGATGGGCAATCCGGGCATGTTCAGCTTCGGGGTGAACGCTTTTATGATCAAAATGAAAAAAAATGGATGATAAACGGCACAGTCCTCGATATCACCGAAATTAAACGTATTGAAAAACAGCTGGAGTCTGAACAGAAACGATTTGAAATAGCCGCTAATATCACAAGTGATGTAATTTGGGAGTGGGATCCCAACAAGGAGCAGTTGTGGTGGGGAGAAGGAATTGAAACACTTTTAGGGTATGATGAGTCTGACTATAAAGATGACCCCAGATTTTGGCATAAGCGCATTGCCCTGAAAGATCAGGAACGGGTAATAAAAAGTATGGAAAACGCAGAAATAAATGGAGATATATATTGGCATGAAGAATATTCATTTCTTGATGTAAACAATCAAAAAAAACAAATTGCCGATTCGGCGATGCTTGTTCGGGATAAAGATGGTAGCATCATTCGAATTATTGGTGCCATGGTCGATAAAACCAAAGAAATTGAATACCAAAATACACTGGAGCACCAGAGCAGGAAGTTTGAAATGATTGCAAAAAGTTCGAACGATGTTCTATACGAATGGAATTGCAAAACCGATGAAGTATGGTGGAGCGAGGGCTGGCTTACCAAATTTATGTTTGATGAGGACCAGGTTAAGCCTACCTATCATTGGTGGAAATCTCATCTGCACCCCGACTACAAAGAAAAAATTGTCGATTCACTTGAAAAATCTGTTGCCGAAGGTGCCGAATCCTGGCATGAGTATTACAAGTTTAAAAATGGAAAAGGCGATTATTCGATTGTAATAGACAAAGGATATTTCATTAAAGACAATGGCAACGTTACCTACATGGTAGGAACCATTTCGGATATTACCGAAGAAGTAAATGCAAGAGAAGAACTAAAATCCTCAGAAGAGCAGTACAGGCTTCTGTTTGAGCAGAATCCAATCCCAATGTGGATCTATGATCCGGACACGCTAAAATTCGTTACAGTCAACAAATCTGCATTAAAAAAATATGGCTACACAAGAAAAGAGATGCTCGATATGACGATTGCTGACATTCGTCCTGAAAGTGACCTTGCAAGGTTAAAAAGAGATCTGGAAGAAAACCTTGAAAAAGAGAGAACCGAATTCAAAGAGTGGGATCACCTTACGAAGTCGGGAAAAAAGTTAACTGTAGAAATATCTGCCTCTAACATTTTTTACAAAAGAAAGCGCCATCGCCTGGTTATAGCACACGATATTACAGAACAGAGAAAAGCTGAAGAAAAAGCCATTAGCGCTATTATTGAAGGTGAAGAGCGAGAGCGTCAGCGAATCGCCAAAGAACTGCACGATGGGCTCGGGCAATATTTATCAGCCTCGAATATGAACCTGAAATCTGTGTATGAAGATCTAAAAGATATCCCCGGAAAACTTGACCGTTCTTTTAAAACAGGGCTTGAGCTCCTTAATCATGCCATTTCTGAAACAAGAAATATTTCTCAAAATCTGTTGCCGAAAGCTATTCAGGATTATGGGCTGGAACTCGCTGTTGAATCCCTGGTGAATAACTTGAAAAACAATAATAATATTAAGCTTACCCTCTATAAAAACATTTCCGACGCAAATATTCCAAGCAATATCCAAATCAACTTGTACCGCATATTGCAAGAGGCACTCAATAACTCAATCCGACACGGAGAGCCAGATAAAATTGATGTTCAGCTTGTATATTCCAATGATGAGATACTGCTCGTAATTGAGGACAACGGAATGGGATTCAATGTTCAAAAAAATGTAAACGGAGGCGGACTCGGCCTTCGCAGTATGAAAACAAGGGCCGGAGCGATGTCTGCTGAGCTGGATATTGTAAGCTCAAAAGACAAAGGAACAATAATTTCGGTAATTGTTCCAATTTAGATACCTTTATTTATAGAAGAGTTGCAGGGAAAGTTATGGCAAACATAAAAATTTTACTCGCCGACGATCACAAAATAGTGCGGGACGGTATTAAATTAATGCTGGAACCACATGTAGGCATAGATATCGAAGCAGAAGCCAGTAACGGCAAGGAAGTCCTGGAAGCTCTCAAAGCCACCGTTATTGATCTGATCATCATGGATATCAATATGCCTGAAATGGATGGCATTGAGGCCACACGTACAGTGAAAGAGAAATACCCCGATATTAAAGTGCTTGCCTTAACGATGAGTAATGACGATCTCCATATTCGCCAGATGATACAGGCCGGTGCATCAGGATACATCATGAAAAGTGCCGGGAGAAGTGAGTTAAAAGAGGCTGTTTTTGCCATTATGAATGGAAAGCACTACTTCAGCGATGAGGCCACAAATAGTATTATGATGGATCTTGTGAAGGGGAAAGGAAAATCAAGCGGTCACGAACCCGTCCACATAACCGATCGGGAACTTGAAATTCTTGAACTCATCGTAAAAGAGCATACCAACCAGGAAATTGGTGAAAAGTTATTCATTAGCTCCAGAACCGTAGATGCCCACAGACGTAACCTTCTGCAGAAAACAGGAGCAAGAAATACTGCCGGGCTTGTAAAATTTGCTTTTCAGCACAATATTATCTCTCCCGACAGTGAGTAAGCCCCGTTCCTACCTACGCTTTTATACGAATACCGTCAAAATGAATTTAGTCCTATAAACCTATTTCGTTATATCGGGATGCTGATTAGGTTTATCTATGGAGAAAAGCATCCCCCGTATTATTATTCTGTCGGAACATTCTGTGAGGGCAAAGAGCCTTGCCAATTTGATATATTCCGCTACCGACAGTATCAGTAACATTTTAACCATCGTCCCTGCGGATGTAAAAACGATCCAAATGAAAGGAACTAAACCTCTTTTTCTGGTTGATTTAATGGGATGTCATCAGCCATCGCAACAGATTATTAAGACTCTGAAGAACGAGATAAAAGATGCCAAAATTATCGCCCTTCACATGTACCGTAACAGATCACTCATAGCACCAATACTAAACGAGGGTGTTGACGGATATCTGTATTATGAGCCTTCCAGGTCGGAATTGGCAGAGGCGCTTCATAACGTACGCAATGGAAAAACATACGAGCCTGCCTATCCTGATGCGTAAAAATACCTAAGCTATTATTGTATACCGCTAGGCGAAATGGGAGAAAATAAATTACGTTTTTAACGTCATCTTAGAGAATCGATACTTGAGTATATTTCATGAATAGATACTCAGGGGTACGCATGTATTGAAACTCATAGATTTATATAGATTTATATTTTGAAAAAAGGAACCATTAATTTATCAAAAACAGAAAAATACCTTCTTGATGCAATCCCGGGCTCTGCAGCTATTCTGGATGAGGATGGAAACGTTATTGCTGTAAACAACGCATGGCCGAAAGGAGCCAATTGCCCCTGCTGGATAGATCCAAACGACAAAAACAGCAATATTTATCAACGCTGCCAAAAAATGGTTGCTGCAGGTAATGACTATGCCCTGCGGATGATTTTAAATTTAAGAGAGATTTCAGACAGGAAAAAATCCTCTTCCGAACTAACGGTTTCTGTTGATAATGAAGAGAATTCTTGGTGTAAGGTTAGCATTAGCCTTATCGATGGAGATTCCCCGAAAATCCTGCTGGTATTTAATGATGTTACATCAAATATGCAGGCTTTAATGTCTTTAAGGGATTCGGAAGAGAAATACAGCCACCATTTTAAACACTCAGTATCCGGTATAATTCTGGGTAACTCAACAGGCGAAATTCTTGATGTAAACCCGGCTGCATGTACCATGCTTGGCTATAACCGTGATGAGTTAATCGATGGCGGGCGATCCTTAATTGTTGATGAGGAGCACCCTGGCCATCTCGAAATGCTGCAGGCACGAGAAGAGAATGCCTACTATGAAGGTGAGAAGGAGTACATTCACAAAGATGGATCCATTATACCAGTTGAAATCACATCTGTAGTATACAGAAATGGAGATGGTACTCTCAACGTCATTAACACTTTTCGGGATAAAACTGTTGAAAAAAATACTCAGTTTTCACTCGAAGAGGAGAGGCGGTTTTCGCAAACAGCACTAAACAGTATACCGGGAATTTTTATTGTGGTGAATAAACAGGGAAATTTAGAGCGCTGGAATAACGCCCTGAATCACGATTTGGGGTACACAGCCACTGAGCTCAAATCCATGAGCTGCATTTCCCTTTTTGATGAAGAGGACAAGCCATGGGTCGAAAGCGTTATTGAAAAAATATTCGAAACAGGCAGTGGAAATTTTGTTGCCAGAGTATCTACAAAAAATGACGGATCACATTTTTACCACTTCCATTTTAATAAATTTGTGAGCCATGAAAAAGAGTTCCTTGTGGCCACAGCCGTCGATAAAACAGATTATATTGAAGCAGAAAATGACAGGGAAAAAAACTTTGAGCTGATGTCGCAGCTTTTTGAAAATTCGCCTCTTGCTATGGTAATGATCGGCTCGGATGGTTTTGTTGAGAAAGTAAATGATAGCTTTATCTCACTTTTTGGGTATAACGAAGAGGAGGTTTTCAATAAAAATGTTAATAAACTAATTACATCTGAACAGAATCTTAGCGACTCTTTAGAGGTCAACCGCCAGGCCTTCGAAGGTATCGCTAATACCCAGGAAACAACACGACTTACTAAAAGCCGCCAAAAAATTCCTGTACTGGTAAATACTGTTCCAATTATTTACGATAAAAAGGTAATTGCTGTTTATGGTATTTACGTGGATTTGAGAGAGCAAAAACAGCTTGAGATAAACCTTCAACAGTCTGTGCAGGAAAAAGACATCCTCCTGCAGGAAGTCCACCATCGGGTAAAAAACAACCTCGCTATTATTGCCGGACTCATTGATCTGCAGATCATAAACGAAGATGAGCCGGCAGTTGTTTCCAAATTGCGTGAGGTACACAGCAGAATCTTTTCTATTGCAAAAATTCATGAGACCCTCTACCAGCAAGAAGATGTAGTATTAATTGACTTCGTAGAGTATCTCCATACGGTTATCGATACTCTTTACGCAAAAAATGAATCTGAATCCTATACATTTAACATCGAATCGGGTTCTCACATTAAATTAAATCTGAACCAGGCCGTACCGCTAAGCCTGGCTATAAACGAGCTCCTCAATATTAAAAGAAATTTAAACAACTCAGACAGCACTGAAATTACCATCAAACTGACTCATGTGGATGAAACCATCCAGGTTCAATTAAGTGGCTTAAACGATATTCTTGATGAAGCCAGTGAAAATGAGAAGACATCCTTTGAATTTCTGCTGTTAAATACATTTCTCGACCAGATTAATGCCCACATTAATAAACTGGAAAATGGTGAGAAAAAAATTGAAATACGATTCCAAAAAAATGATTATGTAAAGGGATCGAGCAACGCACTTATTTACAAATAGACATCAACCTTTTTAATGCTGAATAATTTAGAAATGAAAATTTTAATTGTTGAAGATAATGCAATTCAAGCCTTGGTTATAGAGACTCAACTCAACAAAATAGGCTACAATAATACACTAAAAGCACTTAATGCCGATAAAGCAAAAAAATCTGTTATTCATTTTAACCCCGACCTGATGTTGGTGGATATAAATCTGGGAAATGGTGAATCCGGTATCGATTTTGTGAACCAAATCAACCCTTCCGGAAAAATGCATGTGATATTTATATCCGGGAATTCTGATGAAAAACATCGAAAGAAAGCAGAAGAGTCAGGATCAGTGGGATTTTTGGTTAAACCTATCCATTTTGATGACTTAAAAAACCTCATTGCTGACCTGCAGTTAAATTAAGAATTACGGCATTTAAGAATGGAATTAGTAACTGAGTCTGCCCCTCAAAAAAATAAGCATGTTGAACAAGATCGCCTGCGGGAGTTAAAACAGTATCAAATTCTTGAAACGGCATCCGAAATCAGTTTTGATGAAATAACTGAGCTCGCATCTTCTATTACCAACACGCCAAGAGCAATGATAAACCTTATCTATGAAGATGTTCAGTGGTCAAAATCCATTCACGGCCTTTCTGAAAATTTACGAGAGTTACCGAGAGATAAGTCTGTTTGCCAGTATACCATCTTCGAAAACGAGACGCTTGAGATTACTGATTTGCAAAAAGACGAACGTACTAGAAATTTTCCATATGTGAATGGAAAACCTTTTTTGAGATACTACCTTGGTGCACCATTAATTACACCTAAGGGATATGGTATTGGGTCTCTTTGTGTTCTTGACTATAAACCACGAAAAGCCTCAGAGGAAGAGAAGAAAAATCTTACCGTTCTTGCAAGTCAGGTGATGACGCAGCTGGAATTGCGTAAAAAAAATCTTGAGCTCGAAAAGCATAACCAATTCCAGTCCGACCTGATGAAAATCCTCAG
>DATGBT010000110.1:0-4283 GCA_035312505.1 Balneolaceae bacterium
GAATCTTGTCTTAATCCTACTCGAACCGAATCATCAGCGGAAACCCGTCTCGATCTACTGGTTTTTCATTCAGGAATTGCAGTTCGTAAAGCTCACCCGTTCGCCAGGTTTCAACAAACTGATCGTACGTTTTAGATCCGGGGTTCCCGCTCTGCCCGCCGGGATAAACGCCGTAGCCTCTCACCCCTTCTGGATCCAGCTCCACAACCATGCGCCAGGATGGGCCGTGGCTGCCGCGAATGGCGTTGATCGATTCAGCACCCCCACCGGTGAACAGATTGTCGGAACCCATTCCGGGGATCTGAGCAACGTGACCAAGGGTTGTATTCCGAACCGTTCCCCACTGCCAGTTTGCCGTCAACAAGCCGTAATTACTTTCGAGATAATCGATGGCGGCTAAGAATGCATCAAGCGATAAATCATCAAGGGATTCTACCTCAGTTGTATGTACATCATCAAGCCAGGCAGACTCAGGATCGTTTACTATCAAATCAACGGTCAAGTCTCTCCCGGGCTGACGCATCGGGTAGGGTGTGTCATAATTATCATCCCAGATGGCATCATAAAGTTCCTGCCACCAGTAATAAAAAATTGATGGTTCAACCGCATCTGCCCTGTTAAAATAATCCCAGGTTTCGAGTCGGCTGAGGTATTCGCGATCATCGGATTGAAGAGAATCACGTGGTATTGAATCGAGAAGCGCAGGAAGCAGTCTGTAAGCATGATAGGAAAAGTTATCCATCAGCATCTCTTCGAAATCGTCAGCCCTGATTTCATCCATCTCCCTAAGCAAATCATTGATCCGTCTTCCGCGCTCGTAGGGTGCAAAACTTTCGCCCAGGTAGTAGGGGTAATCAGGTGAGGTGGGATACTGGTTGGCTGCACTCAAAAAGCCGCGCTCAGGGTTGAGGGCAAATGGATTCTGAACGTAGGGCACAAACTGGTCCCAGTCGTAACGCGAGTCGGCACCATTACTGACGCTTCGTCCCTGGTACTGCCATTTTACCGGAAACTGCCCAACCGTTTGAAGTGCAATGTCGCCCTCAGTGGACGCAAAATTTATATTTTGGGAGGGAGACTTATATGTCAAGAATGATGCTTTAAAATCTGCATAATTATTTCCGCGATTAAGCTTATAAAACGTCAGAAGCTCATTGGAAGAATCATGGGCAATCCATCGGAGGGCATGATTCTGCTGAATAACCTCCGAAGTAGGCGTGATCTGCTCAGATTTATACACCGGTCCGTGATGGGTAAACAGAATGGTGTCATTAATAGCCTGTTCGCCTTTAATATTGATTATTTCTACCCGTTCGGTTACAGGGAGCCACTCACCATCATGCATGTATTCCTTTTTCTCTTCATTGCGAAACGTAATGTCGTACCAGTCCATTACATCGGCTGCGTTGTTGGTCAGTCCCCAGGCAATATTGTCATTGAAACCCACGATAATAGCCGGGGCTCCCTGCAGCATCACGCCATATACGTTTATGCCGGGCGCGGTCAGCTGTATTTCGTACCAGATAGATGGCATGCTCATATTCAGGTGCATGTCGTTAGAAAGAATCGGGTAACCGCCGCCCGTTTTGGAACTGTCCACCACCCAGTTATTGCTGCCGTTGAGCGGGTCGGGTTTCCAGGGCTCAATTTCATCGGCATATCCCGGTTCATAAATCGTATTTGGCGGATTCGCCGTGATGGGGTCAAACATCCACTCTTTTGCATCTGGTATGATGGGATCCATCAGGTCTGAACGGCCGCTGAGGTAGGTATTAACGAACTTTTCGCCAAAATGTGCGATGGTATTACTGGTCCGGAAATCATCAGAACGGCCCGCAAGCATCTGGGTCATATACTTGAGCAGAAGCGCGGTGTTGATAGGCTTCCACTCGGCCGGGGCTGCATCCAGAATTTTATATTCCAGCGGGTAGGTTTCATAAGACAGGGAGCTGATATAGGCATTTACTCCATCAGCATACGATTCAATGACGTTTCGAATGGTGTCATTTTCTGTGATGAAGTCCATAGCCTGTTCAGCGCCATACATCATGCCGAGCCGGCGCTGGTTCTGGTCATATTCAATAGTGCCTTCACCAAGCCACTCAGATAGTGTGCCGCCTGCGGCCCTTATCTGTAACTCCATCTGAAAGAGCCGGTCGCGCGCAGATACATATCCCTGGGCAAAATAGAGGTCGGCATTATTTTGGGCAAAAATGTGAGGAACTCCCCGATCGTCGTAAAATACCTCAACAGGATCGGTGGTGCTGGTTGTGGGAAAGATAATGTCTCCGCTAACGCCAACCGTTTCGGCATTGGCCCAGAAACCCATAGTTGGGTGAAAAAAATTTCCAATTGGTGGCAGAGATCCCAAAGGAACTGAGAGGATATAAATAAGCAGGGTTGTAAGAAGTGCCGTGACGGCAAAAGAGAAAAAGCGATGCATTGAAAAACAGTCTGTTTAGTAGTGAATAACTGAAGAGTAACTAAAAGTGAGGAATGATGAAAAGGTGTTTTTGTGTGAAGGTACGACAGGTAGCTTGAGAATGGTTGATTATACATCCAGCGGACTTTTTACCCCGTGGCCGCCTTTATTCAGCACGTGGGTATACACCATTGTTGTTTTTACACTTTTGTGGCCCAGTAATTCCTGAACCGTTCGGATGTCATAGCCATTTTTTAATAAATGTGTTGCAAACGAATGTCTGAAGGTATGTGGTGTGACATGTTTTTGAATGTGGTGCTCCTTTGATGCGCGTCGTACCGCACGCCTGATATTTCGCTGCGATATATGATAGCGATGAAGAATCCCTGTTTGGGGATCAACCGACCGTTTTTTGGACGGAAAAAGATATTGCCACAGGAGCTTTTTTGATGCCCCGGGATACTTACGGGCCAGAGCTTTTGGAAGTATGGTTTCGCCGAACCCTTTCTGGAGGTCCAGATTGTGAAGATTTTTTACCTTTTGAATATGATGAGCAATTTGATCGACCCGTGACTCTGGTATCATGGTAATTCTGTCTCGCAGTCCTTTTCCATTTCTGACGGTTAGTTGTTTATAGTCTAAATCGAGATCCTGAACGCGTAATCTGAGCGCCTCTGATATTCTCAGGCCCGACCCGTAGAGCAGACTCAAAACAAGTTGGGGAACGCCTTCCATCGATTTGATGATGGATAATGCTTCCTTTTCGGTGAGTACCACCGGTAATCGTTTTGGTTTTTTGGCCCTCTTAAGGTTGTCGAGCTGCTGCAGCGGTTTACCTAGTATATTTGAGTATAGAAATACAATTGCTGATAGCGCCTGATTTTGTGTGGATGCTGCCACGTTCAGATTGTTTGCCAGGTGATTGAGGTAAGCAACGACATCATCTTCAGTCAGAGATACGGGGTGGGCAAGCTTATGAAACCGTATAAATCTGACAATCCATTGTGCGTAGATTTTTTCAGTGCTGTAACTGTAATTTCTTCGTCTTATTTCTTCCTTAAGGCGCGATAGTATCTTCTTCTCTTTCATCTTTTTTTTGATGTATGATCCCAAAAAACGCGATCACTTACATAGGACATCAAAATAATTATCGGCACTTTAATCGGACACTTTTTTACGACCGATAAATATTAATCGGACAATATACTGTTCTCAGTTGCGTGCATAAGACAATTATACTATTATCAGACAACGTTCAGGGTTGAAAAGCCTTAAGAGAAATACATGTTATGTGGCTTTAGAAAATGAATCAAAAAACTCTGATCAGGATTTTAAAGAATTTAGGAAAGCTACTTTTCATAGCTCTTCCTTGTTTCTTTCTTTTCATTTGGGGTCAAGCAATCGTTAATCAAAGCCAAGGAAGATTTGAAATTGGATATATATTGGAAACAGGAGCTTTTTATTACTTAGCTGTAATATTATGGGTGGCACTTGGAGGTATATTCCATTCATTAATAATTGAAATTCTTCCACTGTCCTGGAGTCAGAAGATTCGACGAATAGCTGTTTTCGGGTTTTTACCTATAATTCCAATTTCGCTGATAATTTTCGGCACAAGATTCGAAACGATTACAGAGTTTTTTATACCAATAATATTAATGCTGTGTATATACGGTGCTTTATTTAAACTCAATCGAACACATGTTAAATCAGCCACATAACAAGGCGTGTCAAGCGGACTCGTTTTGGGTTCGGGAATTTATATTTTAACATCCAGATTCACCGCTTACACGCTGGGTCGTTATGTGTAATACTCATCTATGCATTTAAATAATTTCCTTTTACCGGTCACGATCTCTAT
>DATGBT010000111.1:0-12108 GCA_035312505.1 Balneolaceae bacterium
CTTTAACAACAGCTCTTTCACCTCATTTTGAATGTGGTGCATGCTGGCCAGATGCAGCAACCGGTGTGCTTTAAAACTGTTCGCCGGTATGGTTTGGTCAAAATTATACTCCAGGCCAGACTCTTTCGCTCTCTGTTCCATCTGTTGATGGATCTGTTTCGACTGTTCATGACTCCATCCTTTCCGTTTGGCAAGCTCTTCATAAATGGATGCATCAGGTTTCGTTTTTGCGTCGGGAGCCAGCTCAAAACTGTGCCATACAACTTTTACTACATCATTCATCCCGGCCTTTTTCACTGCATCTTCAAAATTTCGCTTTCCGATGTAGCAGAACGGGCATACAATATCAGACCATACATCTACATAAATCGATTCTGTTTTCTGTTCGGGGTTTAAATTTTCCAGGGTACTCATACGCCTTTGTCAGGTTTAAAGCTTTAAGATTTGTAACATTGTACAATACACCATTAAAAAGCAAAGAGTATAGAAATCATTCAATCCCGCTAAATGAAAACAGATTTATCGGTTGATTCTTGCTGCCCGAATTTCTTTCTGAAATGCTGAGTGGCAATTCACGCAACCCTGCTGTATGATCTGGTAGTTTTTCAGAACGATGCTCATATCGTTTTGACGGGCGGCCTCTCTGAGAGAATCGGCCCGCGAGTGTACAATATGGTCATATTCGCCAAATGCCTGCATTTTGTCGCCAAGCGTTTCCTTCACAAGCTGCCGGCTCTTTGGAGAAAGCGGAGGATGCTCATTTATATTTGAAGCGCCCTGTTCAATCAGTACAAAGTTCTCGGTATAAATTCCCTCATTAATGAGATCCATATCCGCCAGTAGCATTCTCATAATCGTGGGCAGTTCCAGCGGCTCCTGTTCCGAACTTTCAGTTTCTGTATTATCAGAAGCTCCTTCCTGATATTGAACAAATCCCAAGCCAACGGCCAGTAAACAGAAGAAAGCAGTGATTAACAAGGTGTGAATTCTGTGTTTCATAGCTAAAAATGATTTTATCCATTCATATTTTCCTACAAAATAGTCTTAAAACGCTTAACTTCCATATTTACCCTTTTCCAAACTTAAGAAAGTCTATCTATGAAACCCCGGGCCTTTTCAAAAGCCGAAATTATTCACGTTACAGACAATCATGAAACTGAAATTATGGCTCCGGCAGGAGATTGGGCATCTTTGTCAGCTGCATTCCAGGGTGGAGCAGACTCCGTCTATTTTGGCATTGAGCAGCTGAATATGCGGGCACGGGCAACCAATAATTTCACTATGGAAGATCTTCCCCAAATCGCTGAGATTGCAAAAGAGAAAGGGGTAAAAACGTATCTCACCCTCAATACGGTTCTATACGATCACGATCTCCCGCTCATGAGGCGAATTATTGATGCCGTACATGAAACCGGGATCACCGCGATTATTGCTGCAGACCAGGCGGCCATCTCCTATGCATTCAAAAAAGGTGTTGAGGTGCATATTTCCACGCAGGCAAACATATCAAATATCGAAATGGTCGATTTTTACAGTCAGTTTTCAGACGTGATGGTGCTTGCAAGAGAGCTGAGCCTGGGGCAGGTCAGGAAAATTATTGAAGGTATTAAAGAGAGAAACATCAGAGGCCCGTCAGGAGAGCTTGTGCAGATCGAAATTTTTGCCCATGGTGCACTCTGCATGGCTGTATCGGGCAAGTGCTATTTGAGCCTTCACACCTACAATTCATCAGCTAATCGCGGGGCCTGCAAACAAAATTGCCGGCACGCCTATAACGTTACGAACAACGAGGGAATAGAGCTTGCCGTAGATAATGAATATATCATGTCGCCCAAGGATCTGTGTACCATCGATTTTTTGGATCAGATTCTGGATACGGGCGTCAAAGTATTAAAGCTGGAAGGCCGGGGTCGCTCGCCCGAATATGTAAAAACCGTTACGCGCTGTTACAAAGAAGCTGCCTCAGCTGTACATAAAGGTATGTATACATCAGAAAAAACAGTCGAATGGAAGGCAGATCTTGAAAAGGTGTACAATCGGGGGTTTTGGGACGGCTACTACCTCGGGCGCCGGCTGGGCGAATGGAGTCCGGTTCATGGTTCAGCAGCCTCCAAGGAGAAGGTTTTCGTTGGAAAAGTGCTTCATTACTATCCCAAGGCAAACGTGGCTCACCTACGAATAAAATCAGGAAAAATTACTTTGGACGATCACCTGCTCTTTATCGGTAAAAAGACGGGAGTTGCCGAGCCGAAGATCGAATCACTTTGGCTGGATGAAAAGCCGGCAAATGTAGTACAAAAAGGTACCGATTGTACGATTAAAATTGACTCGATAGTTCACGAGGGCGACAAGGTATATGTTTGGGAGGATCGCAGGTAATGCGCATAACCTTCTATCGAAATAAATGTATCGGGTGTAACTACTGCGTGGAAGCCTGGCCGGAACGCTGGCAAATGTCAAAAAGGGATGGAAAATGCGTGCTAATCGGTGGCAAGAAAAAAGGTATTGTGGTCCAGGCTGATGTGGGCGAACACGAGCGGGAGCTCAATGAAAGAGCCGCTGAGGTTTGTCCGGTGAATGTAATTCGGCTAAATGGTTAACTTATTGAAGCTTTTCCGGCAGATTTTTGATTACTCTTCTATCAGCGGAAACGTAACGGTGAACCGGCTTCCTTTACCGGGCTCACTCTCACACCGGATAGTGCCATTCATCGATTCAGTTAGATTTTTAACGATATACAGACCAAGACCTACGGAGGATTCATTGCCCGTTGGTTTATTAGAAAGCCGAGCATAGCGGCTAAATAATTTTTTCTGATCTTCCTCTGATATTCCGGGACCATTATCGATCACAGAAATTTTCACTAAATCGTCTTCTTTTTCAAGCTGAATGATGACGTTACTGCCGGGTTTAGAAAACTTCACTGCATTTGACAGCAGGTTTTCAATAAGACTTCGAAGGTGACTCTCATCAGCGTTAATCGTTAGTGGCCTGAGCCGGATATCCGCCTCTACACCAATACTCTTTTCTGCAGCCTGATACTTGTAGATCTCAGTAAGTCTTTCTGCAATCGGCACCACATCAACTTTTGCCTCGTTTACCCTTCTTTGATTTTTTTCTATACTGTTCACATCCAGCAGACTATTAATCATATTCAGCATTCGGGTTGTCGACTCTTTTATGATATCAATGTACTCCAGCCTAGATGTTCTGTCTGATTCATCAGAATGCTCCAAAAGCTCGGCCACACCAACCAACGATGATAAAGGCCCGCGTAGATCATGCGCAGCAATATTCAGGAATTCGTTCTTCTCTTCATTCAATTGCACCAGCTGTTTATTTTGCTTTTCAATCTCTTTTTGACGCTCTTTCAAAAGCTCATTAGCCTGTTTTCTGAGAGTATTATACCGAAACAGAAGGCCAAGAACGATCGCCAACATGATCACACCCGCAATTAAAAAGTTTCTCCACAATTTTTGACGGGTAACTTCGGCCTCTCTCAGTGCAACTTCCGTACTCAATAGCTCAATTTCACGATTCTTTTGCTCTACTTCGTACTGTGTTTGCAACCTGCTGATCTGCTCCGATCTCTCATCATTAAAAACGTTTTGCTGCTCCTGATAATACTTTTGAAGATGTTCATATGCCTGTTCAAAATTGCCCATCTCCTCATAAATTTGGGCCAGTCTTTCGTATGATTCGAGTATAAACTGACTCTGATCAATTTCTACTGACAGATCTCTGCCGTTTCTCGCCTGCACCAGCGCTTTTTCTAAATTACCCGTCCTGTGATACAATTTTGCCAGAAACAGGTAGCTGCCGGTTAGGTTTACATTCAGTCTGTTCTCCCGAAAAAACTGAATAGCCTCCGTCAGATATTCTTCTGCCTGCTCATACTCCCCCAGTTCAATTTGTACATTCCCAATATTGGCAATGGCGATCATGTATAGCCGGGGATTACTTACTTCATCACTCTCACCGATTTTTCTCGCTTCTTTATAATAGCCCAACGCTTCTTCGAAGTTATCCATATAATAGTGGGCCACACCGATATTCATGATAAGCGAACCCACCATCTCTGTTTCCCCCAGCTCCTCCATCATCAATTTTGCCTGGGAGTAATATTCGATAGCGCGATTATAGTTCTTTTGTAGAACGTGAAGGCTTGCAATCATATTCATCACGCTGCCAATTTCAGGCTGATTTTCAAACTCTTTGTTGAGCTCAAGAGATATTAGAAGATATTCGAGAGCAATTTCGTAATCGCCCAACAGGAGATATATACTGCCAAGAATCTTGTTAGACGTGGCTACTCCCTGCTCATATCCTATCGTTTCTGATATTTCAAGAGATTCAAGTGCAGCATAAATGGCTGACTGCGGATTTTCATTCCGCTCCGTGTCTGCCAATATTTGAAGACTGTCGGCTGCTGCACGGGTTCTTGGAACTTGTTCAAGATTATCAACATTCGCGGTGTTCTGCTGAAGTGACACATTCTCCTGCAGAGGCTTTGCCGATTCAGATGCTATTTCAATATCAGGTATCGTCAGTACCGAAATAGCCAGTAGAAAAGAAAAAATGATCACAATTTTGAGAACTTCCGTTTGTGAGTTGAATTTAAATACGTTTTATATGTAGCTATAAAAAACGAGAAGTTGAATATACAATAAATAATCCATTCATAACCATAGCGTTTTATGATCTCTGTAAACCATTTAGCCGCAACGGTAAACGCCTGATTTTTTATTCAATGCCATTTGGTAATAAATAGCATGGGATATTATAGATCCTAAACTCTTTTAATATCCCCGGCAGTATATGTGCGCATAAATAAGACAAGGTACTCTTATAACTTTATAACTACTTCATATTTGTTTTGCATTTTAAGACAAGATACTCTTTTAACTGCTAATTGATAACAGAATGAACCGGTTTTATTCCATAATGCTCCTGCTCTCTTTCTTTATTGGCACCCTGCAGCCGGTAATGCCAATGGTGGAATTTGTTATTCATGAAGGGCGGCTACTGGAATTAATTCAGCCCATTGCTGATGAAGATTGTACCATGACCGCACTTCAGGAAATTTGTGAAGAGTGTGACTGCTGCAACCATAATGATAGTGAAGAGTTACTCAATTTTGATTACTACCCTATTCACCTGGAAGTGATGCCGTCGGTTGCCAAGCACGTGAGCCTTGAAACTCAGCTAGCTATGCAACTCACAGACGAAAGCACAATTGCGCATCCTTACAGCACACCTACACCCCCGCCCCGGTCAGTGTAGTTGCAGCGAACGACATCAACAGAATTACTAAAAATAAATTAATCAACTACTAAACAGGAATATTATGTATCTATCAAACAAATTTTTCACTCTTTTTATCGCAATTTTCCTGGTGGGCTTTGCGATATCAACTGCTCAGACATCAGAATATACCATCGACGGCATGACATTTGGCATGCCAGAAGCCGAGGTGTTTACCGAAGACTATGACGGCCCCCCGGTTGTTGGCGAATATATTACCATGCTGCCAAATCTTGCCCCTCTCGATTACGAGGGAAACAAGCATCACGAAATCCGGCTCGATGCCATGGTTCAGGAAATTGAAGTGGCTGATGGCGTACGATATCGTGCATGGACGTTTGGCGGCACCGTACCCGGCCCGGTTATTCACGTTAAAGAAGGAGACCGAATAACCTTTACTATGAAAAACCGCTCTGACGAAATGGTAACAATCACTGAACCGGGTGCAGAAGCATCACCATTTCTAAATCAAGTTGCCAATAATAACTTTATGGACGCCAAGCCCGGCATTATGCCAATGCCTCACTCTATGGACTTCCACGCAGGAACTGTGGCTAAAGACGACAAGTGGAGAACTATCGCTCCCGGTGAAACCATTAAGTTTGATTGGGTTGCAAACTACGCAGGATCTTACATCTACCATTGTGGTACCCCCAGCGTACTGATGCACACCGCGATGGGGCAGCATGGTGTTGTAGTTGTGTCACCCAAAGATGGCTACACAGATGATTACGAAGTAGACCGCGAGTTTGTCGTTGTTCAGTCGGAATATTACCTGAAAAAAGGTGCCGGCGATCTTTATACGTACGACTACGAAGCAGCTCAAACGGTCAACCCATCTCACGTAGTATTTAATGGCCACCAAACCATCCTCCACGACCAACCACTTGAAGCCAATGCCGGAGAACGGGTACGTATACACTTCTCAAATAACGGCCCAAGCGGCACGAGCAGTTTTCACGTAATTGGCGCCATTTTTGATCGTGTTTGGATGGAAGGCCATCCCTTTAACGAAATGAGAGGCATGCAGACTGTATTGCTGGGTGCATCCGGCTCCGCTACCATGGATTTAATTGTGCCCGAAGAAGGTAAATACACCTTAATTGATCACGAATTTGCCGATGCAGAAAAAGGTGCAACCGGCACGCTTAAAGCAGGGGCTAAAAAGTAGAGTTTGTAAATACCCACAGCAACATCTTGATTGCCATGTATCATCCACTCAAATATATCACACTTATGCTGGCAGCCGCTGTGCTTCTATTCGGGAGTCCGGCGGTTAATGCCCAGCAGTCTGCAGTTTCAATTCCGGAAGGGGAGTTTCACTCTGTGCTTCCGGAAATTGAGGGTGAGCCGATAACCGTCAGCGCTTTCCATCTCGACAGGACTGCCGTAACCAACGCCGAATTCGCCGAATTTCTGAAAGAGAACTCACGATGGAGTCGGTCACAAATACCGGCAATCTTTACGAGAGACGGCTATCTGCGCCACTGGAAAAGCGATCTGGAACCCGGACCGGAGAACCCTGATGATGCTCCTGTTACCCGGGTATCCTGGTTTGCTGCCAATGCATATTGCGGTGCGGCAGGAGGAAGGCTTCCTACACTGAACGAGTGGGAATACTCTGCACAGCTGATGGAGTTCGACGACCCGGCAGATATGAACGCTTTTGCGTATGAGTTGATGGGTTGGTACTCAGCTGTTAGCACTGATAACAAGAACGCTGTTGGAAGCACAGGAATCGAAAATAGATTCGGAGTAAAAGATCAGTTCGGGCTGATTATGGAGTGGGTCGAAGACTTTGAACCACCCGTTGGAACCGACATTTCGCTCGACTGCGGAACCGTTGGGCGAATGCAGCAGCTTGGAAGCGTCTATAGCTACGCCGCATCCGTTCGATACATCACCCGAATGAGCTTTAACGCCAAAACCGTTACCGGCATGGTGGGCTTCCGCTGCGCCTACGACTCCCCTCTGCAACAAGAAAACCAAAAGGCACTGTAATGGAAAAAATTATTTCTATATACGCACTCATCTTTCTTATTTCCGGATTCGGAGTGATTCAGGCTCAGCACAGCCATCAAAATCACAATGCCATGGATACAAAGGAGGTCAGCAGTGAGCACTCCGTGTATCACACCCAGGCAGAGTGGACCAACCACCGAAATGAAACATTTCTTCTGCATGAACTGAAAGGCAAACCTGTAATTGTAACTATGTTTTACGGTAACTGCACCCAGGTGTGCCCCATTTTAATACGCGATGCCAATCGTGTATTTACAGCAGTCGACAGCTCGCTTAGGAATGATGTGCAGGTACTGGCTATAACGTTCGATACTAAAAACGACACACCCGAAATCCTTAAAGCCTATGCCAACAAGAAAGAGCTGAACATTCCCCAGTGGCACTTTGTAACCGGGCCTGATGCGGCCATTCGCGAACTGGCCATGATGCTTGGAGTTCAGTACTCCAAAAAAAGTGACGGCCACTTTGCCCACTCCAACCTTGTTACGGTTTTAGACAGTAAGGGCCGAATTGTGCATCGCCTCGAAGGGCTGAACCAGCCCGTTGATGAAGCAGCACACTGGATAGAAAATCACATTTTAAAAACAAAAAATGAGAACCTGTCTCATAAACATCACAAATAAAAACAACTACTAAACAACCCTAAAAAAGATAAAACCATGAAAAATTTCAACATTCGATTTCTAACCATTTTTTTATCCTTCTTTATCGCTGCAGGGGCATTTGCCCAAGATAGCGACGTTCGGGAAATCCTCATTAAAGGTACCGACAACATGAAGTTCGATGTAACCCTGATTGAAGCCAGTCCGGGAGAAACTCTTCGTATTACGCTTGAGACCAAAAGCAATATGCCTGCACAGGCCATGGCGCACAATGTAGCTATTGTAGACCTCGGCACCAATGTGGATGATTTTGTTCTCGCTTCTATGGCAGAACCAGACAATGCATACATCGCCCCTTCTTATGCAGACGATGTGATTGCAGCCACTGAAATGATCGGCGGCGGCAAAACCTCCACCATAGAGTTTACCGTACCCGAAGAACCCGGCGACTACGAATACGTTTGTACGTTTCCCGGCCACTATTTTGGCGGTATGAAAGGGGTCTTGAGAGTCTCCGATTCAGCTTCTTAGATAAATAAAGCCTTTTACTAAGGCAGTCTCCATTTTTTTAGGGTACTGCCTTTTCTATCAATATCAATCGATCAATAAAACCTAATATTATGCACTTTACCGATTTAAAAACTGTACCCGTAGGCGACATTGTCGCAAAAAACTATCATGCAGCCGATGTATTTCGGGAATATGGAATTGATTTCTGTTGCGGCGGACATAAAACACTCGAAGCCGTCACATCAAAAAAGGGAATTTCTTCTGATGATGTTGCTCAAAAGTTGGTTCAGATTCTTGACTCACCTGCAACAATTTCCGAAAACTACGATCATTGGTCTCCAAACTTTCTGATCGACTATATCGAAAATACACATCACCAGTTCGTGCGTGAGAAAATCCCTCAAATCTTAGCCTATGCAGCAAAAGTGGCAAAGGTACACGGAGAACGGTATCCCGTAAATCTGGAAATTTACCGTCTGTTCACTAAGCTCTCAAAAGAGCTTCTTGAGCACCTTGAAGATGAGGAAGAAAATGTATTTCCACTGATTAAATCTTATGTAAACAACGGTGAAAGAACCGTTGACAGTGAAACATACAAAGCTGCTCTACAGAAGCTTGTGGAGGATCATGAAGAGGCCGGAGAGGTGATGGCGCAAATCAGTGAGCTTAGTAATCGCTTTACGCCACCTGCCGATGCCTGCACAACGTATCGAATTCTTTATCAAAACCTGGAAGGGTTTGAGCAGAATCTTCATAAACACGTACATCTCGAAAACAATATTCTGTTTAAGAAAGCAGAAGCAGTATTGGCTTAATCGGGCAGCTTCCCTGTGAAACTAAGCTGGATTGATAATGTCCTTTTAAAATCAAATTCCCCCATCCTTGTCACACCGCTTTTTGGTGAGATATGGTGGGGCAGGGAATGACATTACCGATTAAATTTAAATGTATTGGAGTGATTTTATTTTGGCCTCGAATTTGTGGGCGGATTGAGGTAGTCTGCAGATCTGCGAAAGCAGAATTTCTTACCGGTTCAGATGGTAATAAACCGATACTTTACCTTATGGACCATTGAAATTCTGCAGCAGATCAGCAACGACCGCCGCCCACAAATTCGCCGCCTTGATTTTTTGGTTCGTTTTCTATCAAGACAAAATGAACGAATGAAGCAACGAATTGGGCAAAAATTTTATAAAGGTTATTATTAAATATAAGATGGGAACAGCAGATCCCGAAGGAACCCTTTCCCCAAAAGGGACTTTTTTGGGTTAAATTCAATATCTCTTAACCATTTAATTTAAAAACTATCTCCCATGCCTCCCATAACCCGCTGGTTCATAAAAGCCGGAATACTCTGGTTTATTACCGGAATGATACTTGCCTTTCTTGCTGAGCTGCCACTACTATCAGCAGGTTCGCTGCTCCTTCCTGTTTATTGGCATATGCTGGTCGTTGGTTGGATTACACAAATTATTATGGGCGTATCAATCTGGATGTTTCCGAGGAAAAAACGGGATCGTCTGAAGAAACAATCCGTTCGAACTGTTGTCTCCTTTGTGTTCTTGAACAGCGGACTTGTTCTGCGTTTTCTGTGTGAGCCGTTTATTCCCATGTTCCGGGGAGAATCAATGATCACACTTATCGTAATCGCCTCTTCCCTGCTCCAGGTGTTGGGAATTTTATTCTATATTGCTGAAATATGGCCCCGGCTACAGCCTAAATCATCCCGAAAGAAAACATCCGGAGGTCACTGATGCCTGCACAGTCTGTATGGATGATTCGCCTCTCTCTGGTTTACCTTGCCATCACGATCTCGATGGGTGGGTTGCTATTGATTCATAAAGCTATTTCAATTCATCCGGCTGTATGGGGACTCCTGCCCGTACATTTTGAGCTGGCTATTTGGGGATGGATGGTTCAGTTTGTGATGGGCACAGCCTACTGGATGTTTCCGCGATTTTTGAAAGGAGAACCCAGGGGCAATTCAAACATAGCTACGCTTATGGCAACCCTCTTTAACGGAGGCCTCTTTCTGCTCTTGATTTCCATTTTTGATGTGTACTCATCCTTTCTTGCTCCTGCAGGGAGAGGGCTTCTTCTGATCTCAGTAACTCTTTTCGCTGCTTTGATTTGGAATCGTGTTGTGAGTTACAGGAAACGAACATAAGACCATTAATTCCATGCGATTTTTCTGTCAATTTCTTAAAGAATAATGAACTTTCTCTGAGGTAAAATAATTGACAATGATATACGAAGGTTCTTATATTAAGATATAATACTCTTTAATCTTTATTTGATTATCCATGCTGCTTACAAAGTCTTGCATATACGCTCTCCGATCTTCCGTCTATCTGGCGAATCAGGAAGCAGAATGCTATGTAACGATTAAAGAATTGAGCGATGAACTAAAAATATCATTCCACTTTTTAACAAAAGTACTGCAACAGCTCACAAAGCAGGAAATATTGAAGTCCTATCAGGGACCCAATGGCGGAGTAAAACTGGCAAAAGATGCCTCTGAAATCACTTTTCTGGATATTGTTCAGTCAGTTGATGGCAGCCACGTTATTTCGGAGTGCGCTTTGGGACTACCGGGCTGTGGAGAATTGGCACCCTGTCCGCTGCACGAACACTGGTCAGGTTTAAAAACCGGGTTAAAGGATATGATGGAAAGTGTTACCATTGCTGAACTTGCAGCCAAAAGAAACATTCATTTGCACAGTGAAAACGCTGATGCAGCCCGTAAAGAACAGGATTTTTTTGAAATTAATTAAGATAAAATACACTTAAATATGAATACTATGTTGAAAAATCGGATCTCTATACTCACCATCATCGTCGGTTTTACCCTCCTTGTGTTTACGCAATCCTGCGGGGGTAGTGGCGAATCCAATCAACAAACTCAGAGCACCGAGCAGCAGAGTTCAAACGAATCCGGACTCTCCGATTTTGAGCTGAAACACGGTATAGGTCCGGTAACTGAAGTGGTTGAACTAGGTGAACTCGACCCCGAATTAGCAGCCGAAGGTAAAGAGATTTTTGAAGCCAAGTGTACCGCATGCCACCGTCCGAACGAGCGCTATATTGGCCCGGCTTCAGGAGAAATCCTCGACCGACGCACTCCGACCTATGTCATGAACATGATTATGAATCCTGATGAGATGACCAAAAAACATCCCGAAGGAAAGAAAATGATGCAGGAGTATATGTCTCCCATGCCCTATCAAAATGTCACAATTGATCAGGCAAGAGCCATTGTAGAATATTTCAGAACCATTGAAATGCCCAACGAAAACGAAACCAATCAATAACACCTAAACCAAAACAAACTATGAAACCAATAAAAAAGAAATCAAGGTTAGTATGGTGGTCTGTACCACTGATCGCCGTACTTGCTTTTACCCTGTACGGTTGCCCCTCACAGCAAAATTTATCCAGCTCGGGCGATGCCGCGCAAAAAGTTTACGTAGCACCCGGAGAGCATGACGAATTCTACGGTATGTTTTCAGGCGGGTACAGCGGACAAATGACCGTTTACGGTTTACCATCAGGCCGACACCTCTATACCATTCCTGTATTCTCACAAGCGCCGGTTAACGGCTATGGCTATTCTGAGGAGACCAAGCCGATGCTTCAAACCACGCACGGATTTATACCCTGGGACGATGCT
>DATGBT010000112.1:0-6259 GCA_035312505.1 Balneolaceae bacterium
ATTTTCATCAGTAACATCAAACCGCGGACGTATAAATACGTGCTCATTTCCAATATAATTCGGACGGAAATTCTGCCAGTCGCCGGTTTCAAATCCATCGTTATCCCAGGGGGTCAATCCCGAATGCTGTGCACCCAGTGGCGTGAACCAGAGAAAGTACGCGAGAAAAAAGAGACAGGTTCTTGCAGTTGCCATACGCTTAAAAGCTAAAAACCGTTTTTTTTATGGAGTCAATCTGTTTATCTAAATACCCATAGTTAACAATAACTGACAAACTGGAAGCGGTTCCATTTTTTGTTTTGATCTATTTTAATTTGATGCGTTTTGGATACGTAATTGAGCTGAACTTGCCTTCATCAAGTGATATATTAAATAGTCTACCCATTCAGAAACAGGTCTTAGATGCTCTTTACAAAAAACAGAACCCAACGCTTACTTTTATCATATTCCGTTTTACTTTTCTGCTTTTTCTTCGTCTCTTGTGGCGATAATGGGGCGCCGAACGAGCCCATCGATCTGAATGAAAGGCCCGATATTTCCAATGACCGCAAACTGCCACAGCTATTTGTAATCCTGCAGGCATCAGAAATACTGGATGAACCCAAAGTACCGGCGCTCTTAAAAGTGTATGAACAGGGAGTGCCAACCTACGATGGACATATTGGCATTGAATACAGAGGAGCGACCTCCCAGGCGCTGTTTCCAAAAAAATCGTTCGGTGTTGAAACGTGGGACGCGTTGGGAGACGACATAGACGCAGATCTGCTTGGATTCCCTGAAGAGGAAGACTGGATTTTTTACGGTCCCTACAGTGATAAAACACTGATCAGAAATGTTTTTGTCTATACACTGGCCCGAAACCTGGGCCATTATGCCTCTCGAACACGTTTTATTGAGCTCTACCTGGATGGTAATTATCAAGGGGTCTATGTATTTATGGAAAAAATAAAAGACGACGACAACCGGCTCGATCTGTCTGGCTTGGACCCCGATGAAAATAGTCCTGAAGAAATTACAGGAGGGTATATTCTGAAGATTGATAAAACAGCAGGCGACCCGGTCTCAGGAGACGGCAGCTATACAGAGGAACTTGCTTTTCGATCACAATATAGCGTGCAGGGCGAAGAGCTTACCTACCCTCCTTACTCCGGCAAGAAGGGTGAAGAGACTTACTTCCTGTACGAAGAACCTGCCTGGGAAGATATATCAGATCCTCAAAAAGAGTATATACAAAACTACATGCACGACTTTGAGACTGCCCTTCTAGACGATACAGATGATGACTTTGACGGGAGCTACACCTATACCGACTTTATCGACCTGGACAGTTTTGTCGACTTTTTCCTGCTCAACGAACTGGCACACAATGCTGACGCCTACAGAATCAGCACATTTATGTATAAAGATCGCGGTGAAAAGCTCCATATGGGGCCCGTTTGGGATTTTAATCTCTCACTTGGGAATGATGCTCAGGAGTATCGCCGGTCACCGGAAACCTGGATTTACCAGTATAACTCCTTCATTCCGGGCGATACCTGGCTCGTTCCTTTCTGGTGGACAAGACTCGCTGAGGATCCTCTTTTCAGGGGCCGTGTAAAGGAAAGGTGGCAGGAGTTGCGTGCAACAGAATGGAGTAACGGATCACTTCAACAGCTTATTGACGACTTAACATTGACTCTCACAGAAGATGGAGCTGTAGACAGAAATTTTGGACGATGGGATATCTTTGATGAACAGATTTTCGGAAACCCATTTCCTCTTCCCGGCAGTAACTATGAAGAAGAAGTTGCATACATGAGCGACTGGCTCGAACAACGCCTGGCATGGATGGATGCCGAACTCGCAGCCTGGTAAAACAGATGGAGTTTAACGTCCAATTCGCAGATTGATCTCAATAAATAACTATCTACATTATGACTGATAACATCCTATTCTCATTCATGTTGCTTGTGTTTACAGCTACACCGTTCAGTTCTTCGGCACAGTTTAGCTGTCCCGATAGTCACCTCACACTCACGCCGGCCCCGCTGCAGGAAGAATGGGCTGTAGAATGGTGGATGCCCAGACATGAACAGAAGCTGGCTGAAGAGGGACGGGAATCAGCAGAGATACTCCTTATCGGAGACTCCATTACTCATGGATGGGAAAATACGGGCAAGGAAGTCTGGGAACAGTACTTTGGAGAATACAGCACCTACAATATCGGATTCGGGGGAGATCGGACAGAAAATGTTTTATGGCGTTTTGAGCATGGTGAAATCGATGGCATACATCCTGAGGTCGCTGTTCTGATGATCGGTACCAACAATACCGGCCACAGGCAGGATGCTCCTGAGTGTACCGCCAGGAGTATTGGTTTGATTGTTGAGCAACTCAGTCAAAAACTGCCGGATACTCACATTTTACTGCTTGCGATTTTCCCCCGGAACGACTCCCCGAATGGTGAATTCAAAAAGCTGAATGCAGAGATAAATGAGCGCATTGCAGCACTTGGCAACAGAGAAAATGTGGAATTTATGAATATCAACAATGCTTTTTTAGATGATGATGGAGCTCTGCCTGAAAGCATCATGCCCGACCTGCTTCACCCTAATGAAGATGGCTATAAAATTTGGGCTGAGGTTATGAAGCCGGCCATCGAAGATCATTTAAACCATTAATTTCGGTAAAGTCTTTTTAGACTTTTACTACTAAAATGAGTTCATTTTTCAGACAAGAACCGGAGACTCAATGAAAACCAGAACACTCGGTAAATCAGGATTTAACATATCAGAAGTATCTCTGGGCACATGGCAGCTTGGCGGTAAATGGGGAGAGCCGTTCAATGAAAAAGTAGCCGCAGAAACGCTGGATACAGCAATCGCTCACGGCGTGAATTTCATCGACACCGCCGATGTATATAAAGGAAAAGAGAGCGAAATAGCTGTAGGGAAAGCCGTCAAAAGAGCGGATAAACGAATCTACGTTGCTACAAAATGCGGCCGGCAAATCAATCCGCATACAAACGAAAACTACACTGCCGATAAACTTCGGAGTTATGTAGAAGATTCCCTGAAACGCCTGGATGTGGAAGCTATTGACCTGATTCAGCTTCACTGTCCGCCAACAGAGGTGTACTATCGTCCGGAAATTTTCGGGGAGTTTGAAAAGCTGAAAGAGGAGGGAAAAATTCTGAATCTCGGGGTAAGTATTGAAAAAGTGGAGGAAGGAATTAAAGCGCTCGAGTACGATAATGTCACAACCATTCAGGTCATTTACAATATGTTTCGTCAGCGGCCTCACGAACTTCTGTTCCCGCAAGCTGCAAAAAGAAATGTGGGAATTATTGTGCGTGTACCTCTAGCCAGCGGCCTGTTAACCGGTAAATTTGATAAAGAAACAACCTTTGGTGAAAACGATCATAGACATTTTAACCGGGACGGTTCCTCATTTGATGTGGGCGAAACGTTCTCCGGCATTCCATATGAACAGGGTATTGAAGCCGTAAACGAACTGAAACAGTTTCTACCAGACGACGAAAATCTGGTACAGCTTGCCCTGCGGTGGGTGTTGATGAGTGATGAAGTGAGCTGTGTTATTCCCGGTGCATCTTCCGTGAAACACGTAGTTCCAAATCTGGAAGCATCTGATAAACCCGCAATCCCAAAAGAGACGATGCACGAGATTGACCGTCTCTATAAGGACAAAATCAAGCCGCTGGTTCACCAGAGATGGTAGTCTGAAACAGCGCCCAGTAACCGGGATTGCAAAAACTTTGTACTACAGGACGTATGAACAAAGTCCGTAAGGCTTTCAACATTAAATATTATGAGTAAACAAACCGAAATTATTGCAGGCCTTCAGCCTGCCCTGTTTGGATTTGTCTGAAAACTTGGGGCTTGTGCCCCAAGCTGAGTTGTAAAAGGCTTTCAGCCTGTGATTTTCGACAAATAAAACAGGCTGAAAGCCTAAGATATTCCAGCCTGGTGCATCGCCCCGGGATTAAAGGCCCGATACCTTAAAGCAGGCTGTAGGCCTGCAACAACCCACATATTTTTAATTTCAATATTATTCTAAGGTGAGTTTGACATAAGAATTTGGGAAATGAGTCTCCCCTCCTTACCCCGCGAGGGATACCATCGGAAAAAAGAATGGGACTTTTTACATTCCGTTTCAGAGTTTTTACCTCGATCTCATGTTATTCCCGGCAAACGTGATTCCATCTATTCCAATCAAATATTAACTCGTCTACCATGAATTGCAAAAAATCTGAGTTCCAGCTTGACTCTTCTGTTACCTATCTGAACTGCTCGTTTATGGCACCGCAGCTCAAAACCGTGGAAGAAGCAGGGTTACAGGGAATCCGTTACAAACGAAATCCACACCACATATCGATTGATCACTTTTTTAATGAGACAGAACATCTCAGAAATGAATACGCAAAGCTGATCGGGGCCAATAATCCACAGCGAATTGTAGTGATCCCGTCTGTTTCATATGGAATGGCAAACGTAGCAAAAAACCTGCCTCTCGAGAAGGGCGATCAGCTCATCGTCGTGGGTGAACAGTTTCCAAGCAATGTATATCCGTGGCGCAGAGTCGCCCTGGAAAAGGGAGCGGAGATTGTGACAGTGCCGGCGCCGGATACCGACAACCATCGCGGAAAAATCTGGAATGAGCGTATTCTGGAAGCCATCAGCCCAAAAACAAAAATGGTGGCTGTTGGGAACGTTCACTGGGCCGATGGCACTCTGTTTAACCTGATAGAGATTCGCAAGCGAACCCGGGACGTAGGCGCCTGGCTGGTAATTGACGGAACACAGTCGGTTGGAGCGCTCCCTTTCAGTATTGAAGAGATAGAGCCTGACGCTCTGATTTGCGCCGGCTACAAATGGCTTCTGGGCCCCTACAGCATGGGGCTGGCTTACTACGGGCCGGCCATGGATGACGGAATCCCCGTAGAAGAGAACTGGATTAATCGATATGAAAGTGAAAATTTCGCAGGTCTTGTAAACTACAATGATCAATATCAGCCCTATGCTCTACGATACGAAGTGGGTGAGCACAGTAATTTTATTCTCATCCCGATGCAGCTTACGGCACTTCAGCAAATTAATGAATGGGGAGTAGGTAATATTCAGGACTACTGCCGTAACTTGATTTCGGACATCCTCGACCCGATTAAGGAGAATGGTTTTGGAATAGAAGATGAGGAGTTTCGCGGTTCACACCTGCTGGGAATCAGGCTTCGAAACGATCATAACCTTCAAAAAATTCAGGCCAGGATGAAAGCTGAGAACATTTTAGTCTCATTCAGGGGCCGTTCCATTCGCGTATCTCCTAACGTTTATAACACAAAAGAGGATTTGGCACGATTTATCGAGACTCTGATGTCGTCGGTTTAATGGATTCCTGCTTAAAGAGTCTTTTGTTTTCTTGTATAGACTCTCTTGTAAAACAATCCGGTATCAGAATTCATACCTTGTTGTGTAATATTTTTAGATTTTCACTGTTTAACCATCAGAATCTTTATCCTTACGATGTGAAATTCGCTTATACTACATATCAAATCCTCAGAAAAACAACGGCCCTTCTGTTGTTGTTGGCTTTTCTGATCCCATCCGGACTGCAGGCGAAGCAGCTTGCGGAGTTTTGTATGCCGAATCATCATAAAGATATGGAAATGATGGCGGATCACAGTTGCTGCCAGCCAATACCCGAAAAAGCCTCTTCAAATGAACATCAGCAGCACGACTGCGATGAAGCCTCGCTCTGTACCTGCAATATCAGCGAGAGTATTCCCGGTGAAGAAGAGTTCGTGCAGCCTGTAAAAAAACAGATTTTAAAGCCTTCCGAAACGGAGTCAGAAACTCCTTTTTATTCGACACATCAGCCCAAACAGGCAGAAATTCACAATGTTCCTGCCAATAGTAACATTCCCCTCTGGCTGATGTTCGACACCTTTTTGATGTAGCCCTTCTTTTCACTGGGAGGACTACCTCCCCTCTCGAGAGGGGACCGATGAAAACGCGTACAGCGGTTTTATCAGGGGTGTGTTGGAAAAGTGCTTAATCTACATAAATTCAATCTATTTACACCCCTCAAACACGTGAGAAGCATACGTGTTTACCCCTCTCAGAATGGGACTCCTCCCAACCTGACACCAGTTAATAAACCAACGCTGACAGATCCGGTTGGTGCTGTCAGACCTGAAACTCACGACTCATGGCTCAAACCTCATGACTAACACTTTCATACGCTTTTTTCTCGAGAACAAACT
>DATGBT010000113.1:0-12928 GCA_035312505.1 Balneolaceae bacterium
TCTATCAGAATGAACAAAATGAACTGGCCGAAGAGCTGATGAATACCGCTCAGAAAAGTTTTGAAGCCGGGGAGATCAATTATGTGACCTACGTGAATTACCTGGATGAGGCCACAGATATTAAACAAAATTATCAGCAGATACTGCTTGAATACCTGCAGCAAGTGGCCGAATGGCAATATCTGAACGGACAATAAAAACGAATTTGAAACATCTAAATAACACCATCATGAAATTATTCAAAAACTTTACACTCATAGTTAGTCTCTTTGGACTTTTGTTTTTTTCAGCCTGTGGAGGCAGCGGGGATCATGCGCATGAAGACGATCATGCCGAAGAAGAAGAGCATTCCGAAAGTGCACTGTCCGTTGAACTCAGTGAGCGACAAATGGAAGCGGTGGGCATCGAAATCGGACAGTTTTCGTATCTGCCCCTCAAGAACGCGGTAAAGGCCAACGGAATGCTGGAACTTCCCCCGCAGAAAAAAGCAGATATCAGCGCATTGGTAGCCGGGCAGGTTTCCGAGATCAATGTGATTGAAGGAGACCGGGTGCAAGCCGGGCAAGTTCTCGCCACCATCGAAGATCCGGGCATCATCGATATGCAACAACAATTCATTGAAGCCAGTGAACAGCGCGAGTACCTGCAACAGGATTACGAGCGCAAAAAACGTTTGTTTGATGAAGGAGTTGGCTCAGCCCGGGAATTCCAGGAAAGTGCTTCCCGATATCGATCCAATGAAGCCCGAATCTCAGGATTGCGATCCAAGCTTGAGCTACTGGGACTGAATTCCGAACAGGTGCTGGATGGTACGATCCGCTCCTCCGTGCCGGTTCGCTCTCCGCTGGAAGGGTTTGTCCGCGTGGTGGAAGTGAATACAGGAAGCTACATCACTCCGGGAGATCACATGTTTGAAGTGGTTGATAACAGCGAGCTGCACATCGACCTGATGGTGTACGAGAAAGACCTGCACCGGGTTGAAGAAGGTCAGTCGCTGTATTTCAGGTATTCCAATCAGCCTACTTCAGAACTATACAAAGGTGAAATTTTTGCCGTTGGAAAAGCCTTTGAGCAGAACCCGAAAGCGGTGCGCGTTCATGCCCATTTATTGAAAGAGCAATCGAACCTGTTACCGGGAATGTATGTGGAAGCGATGATCGTAACGGACGAGGAAACCGTTCTTTCTCTTCCTGAAGAAGCAGTGGTTTCAGATGGCGGTCAGTCGTATATCTTTATGGTGGAAGAAGATGGAGGCCATGTCGAAATGGAAGAGGCAGCTGATTCCGGTGAACAAGAACATCATGGAATGCATTTAAGAGCGGTACCCGTGGTAACCGGCACGAGTGAGGAAGGCTACGTGGAAATTCGTTTACTTGAAGAAGTAGCTGAAGAAAGCGAGGTGGTAACCAAAGGCGCGTTCTTTGTGCTTTCCGAGATGCGGAAAGGAGAAGGCGGGCATCATCACTAAAATGCATTTATGAACAATAAAGTGAAGATTTTGCTTTCTTCCGGGTGTACACAATAAAGCTCCATTTCTACTTGAGACCGGGGCTTTTATTTTATGCCTCGGTGTGAAAGTATGTGATCTGTGTGCTCTTGTTCTAAAGCAAGGTATAAATATAATTAGTCTATGGATTCTGTTATTCAAAATAGCGTACTAAAAACACCCTTAACTGAGATTTTGGGAGCCAAGAGCCATGTTCAGTTGCTCAGAGTAATGATTTTTGTCAATGAGCCTGTAACTCCAAAAAAGCTCATAAAACGTATAGGTTTATCTAAACAGGGTGTTTATAACGGAATTGATCGGTTATATAAGTTAGGTGTAATAAACTATGTGGGTAGCGGAAAGCAGATAGAGTTAAGAAAAGAACATCCTCTGTATGATTCTATAGATCAATTATTTAGTTCAGAACAAGATTAATTTTATCAATTACTTAAGAATCTTAAAGGCGAGATTAATGCGTTAAAAGTAAAACCCATTTCAGCCTGGATTTCTGGAAGTGCAGCTTCCGGACAGGATGAATATGGAGATCCTTTAAAAATAGCGTTATTAGGAAAAGTAAAGACTGTAGATGAAATGGTTTTGGAATTCAGAGAACCAATTTATCAATCCGGTTTTGAAAAACAGTTTGACGTCACCATTGAATTAACGGGTGTAACGATTGCTAAAGAAGATTTGGTAATGAAGGAGGATAAAATTTTTTGTTGTGGGGAACAGATCCAGCATATTTTAAACCCAACAATGAAAAGGGGCTTTATAATAAGTCCCATCAGGAGTTTGATAAAAAATCATTACAAAATGCAGACGTTTGGCTCGATTTTTTAAAAAGTCATCCTGAGGTGATAGAAAGAACAAAAACGTATCTAAAGGATAAGATTCGGTTAGAAAAATCAGGCATTAAAAAAGAGCTACAAGAGTGGCACAGGCTGCTTGAAAGCATGTCTTTTCAGCGGTTAAAAAAATTCATGCAATCAGATTCAGAACGTTCTACCCGTATGCGACAATCCTTACCTTTCTGGCCGCTTTTAACCGAAGCTAAAAGAAAGGAATTTAAATCTATGGCTGACTAAGTTGTAAGAATATTAATACAAATGTAGTTCTTCAGTAGCAGTGCTTTGAACGTATGAAAAACATAAAGTCATCTACTCTCCGGCTGCCCGGATCACCCGCTTCGACCAGATGCTGATATCGTCCAATATCACATAGATGGATGGCAGTACAATCAGCGTCACGATGGTTGAAAAGGTCAACCCGCCAACGATGGCGCGTGCCATAGGGAAGTAAGGCGGCCCTTCGCCGCCGATTTGAGTGGTACCGATGCAAAGCGGTATAAGGCCGAGCACTGTGGTTGCGGCTGTCATCAATATGGGGCGCATTCGGTCTTTTCCGCCCTGGATGACCGCATCATGCCTTGACATCCCTTCGTTTCGCAAGTGGTTGATATGGTCAATCAGCACTATACCGTTATTCACCACGATTCCCATCAGTATCAGAATTCCAATGAAAGCCATTAAATCAAAATTTGTGCCGGTAATGAAGAAGAACCAGAATATACCCACTACCCCGAAAAAGATGCAGGAGATAACGCTTGTTGGATAGAGCAGCGACTCAAACAGTGATGCCATAATCAGGTAAATCAGAAAAAATGCGATACCGATATTGAAGAGCATCACGTTCATCGCTTCCAAATCGTTACCAAAACTTCGTCCATAGCTCCAGGAATAGCCGGTCGGGTATATAATCTGATCCATCACCACGGAGATCTTCTCCCGCGCTTCATCGGATGTTATACCATCAAGATTGATTCCGACGCCAAGAGATGTTTTCCGGTTTTCACGGAAAATGCGGCCCGATCCGGGTCCCTGATCAAAGTCTGCCAGCGTTGCCAGTTTAACAGTCTGGTTATTTCCAACGGAAATCGGGAGGTTCCTGAGATCGTCCAGCGTCTGTCGATTAACGTCCTGAAAAGCCAGCACCACATCAATTTCACTTTCAGGGCCGCGAATGCGCTGTATGGTCTGGCCGCGCAAGGCACCGGATACCATGTTGGCAACGGCTCCGGATGTAAGGCCAAAATTACGTACCCGGTTATGATCAACGGTCAGCCGTACTTCATCGCTTCCTGCTTCTGCCTCTGATTGAACATCAGCAAAACCTTCAATCTGGCCCAGGCGCCACTCTACCTGTTCAGCCAGCTCTTCCAGCACATCCATTGATTCACCCTGCACAAACACCCGAACCTGTTCACCACCGTTTCGGCTTATGTATTCAAATGCCGGTTCACCAATCGCTATTTCCGGCAGATTCTTTTCGATCTCTTCTTTAATCTGAGTAACCGATTTTTCGGCATCATCATCGGGTAAAAGATTTATGGATGAGTTTGCATATTCTGGTTCGTAAAACGAATAGACGGATTCAATTTCGAAGTTTTCCTGATTGTCGTAGAGATATTTTTCAATCCGGTCGACCGACTCTTTAACCGTTTCAAGTGTATAGGCTGCATTCAGGTTGTACTGCAGATCCAGCTTTCGCTCCTCAACTCTCGGGAACATATCAACGCTCATGAATGAGAGAGGTATAATGCCGCTTAAGAATAGAAGAGTAATAAAAAGAACGGAAAGTTTTCTGCGGTCTAATAGCCATCCAAGAAGAAGGGAGTACTTAACAGACATCTTGTCTATAAAGGTTTCTTTTGTTGATTCTTCCGGCGGTTTGATTTTGGATGCCAGCAGTGGAATAACCGTAAGTGAAATCACCAATGAGGCAATCAGCGAAATGATGATCGCCATCCCGATGTAGTACATATGCTGCGAGATAAAACTTTCATTCACAACGTTTGGCAAAAAGACAATGATGGATGTAAGTGTGCCGGCAGTTACAGCGATGGCAACCTGCTTCGTTCCAAGAATAGAGGCCTGTTTCGGATCCTTTAACTGTCGCTGGTATCGGTGAATATTTTCCGTTACCACGACGGCATTATCAACCAGCATACCGATTGCCAGCATGAGCCCCATCATCGATAAAATATTGAGACTGATATCCAGGAAAAAGAAGAAGCCAAGGGTTACAATCAGGGAGAATGGGACAGCTGTTGCGACAATTAAGGTAGTGCCAACATGCCGGAGGAAAATATAGAGCACAAAAATGGAGAGAAAGGCCCCAATCATACCGGCGTTAAATAGTTCACGCAGCGAACTCAGAATTCCCTCAGCTTGATTGAACATCTGATAAATCTCAATTCCATGCATTTCGGGACGCTTGCCTATCTCATCGATTTCAGCCAGCACCTGATCCACAACTTCTACCGTGTTGGCCGTCGACTCTTTGGTGATGTCCAGCCCCACGGCATATTTCTGGTCAAGATGTCGTGCATAGTTGCGCTCAGGTGTTGTGTATTTTACGCTTGCAATATCCTTTACGCGGATGTTGTTTTGAGCAATAATAATGTTCTCAATATCCTCTACACCGTTCAGATCACCCATCGGCCGAACCATATACCGAAGGCCGGAATCCGTAATTTTACCTGCGGATATTGAAAAATTAGCTTCACTCAGTCTGCTGCTCAGTTCATTTAGATTGATACCGTAAGCTGTAATGCGTGCCGGGTCAAGTTCAATCCTGATTTCCCTCTTCTCCACGCCATAGAGTGTAACCTGTCCTACCCCCGGAATTCGTTCAATGCGCTGTTTCAGATTGCGGTTTAGCAGTTCAAACGCATTCGAAAGGTCGCGGTCGCTGGAGATTCGAAGCTGAAGAGTAGGTGCATCACCATCCTGAAATTTATTTATCGTGTAATACTCAAAGTCATCCGGCAGCTGATTGCGGATACTTTCAATCTTCTCCTTGATCTCGATCGCCTTCAGGTTGATGTCGGTTCCCTGATTGAATATAACAACTACCCCTGCATTGTCTTCTCCGGAATTGGAATTGATGCGGTCTACACCACTCAATGTGGCAAGCACCTCTTCGATAGGCCGCGCGATATTCTCATTGGTCTCGGCAGGAGTTGAGTTGGGATACGGAAGCTGAATAAACGCACCCGGAAACGTAATGTTGGGCATAAATTCAAGCGGAACCAAGCGGGTAGCAATGATGCCCACCACAATAAGGCTGACGAAGATCATCAGTGTGGAAACCGGCCGACGCATCGAAAGATCTGTAATATGCATAGTATTGCGCTTAGGTTGTTTCCGTTTCTGTAGTGTATCTCTTTCGGTCCATAATAGAGTACATTACCGGGATCACCACCAGCGTTAGCAGGGTTGATACGAGCAGCCCGCCAATGACGGTGATGCCCATCGGAGCCCGAAGTTCGGCGCCGTCGCCAAAGCCGATTGCAAGCGGAAGAAGACCGAGTGTAGTGGTTAAAGTGGTCATCAAAATAGGACGCAGCCGAGACTTCCCCCCTTCCATAATCGCTTCAATTTTGTCCGTCCCTTTCCGTCTCATCTGGTTGATAAGGTCAATCAAAACAATGGCATTATTTACTACGATCCCCGTAAGTAAAATCAACCCGATAAATACCACAACACTGATCGTGGATCCGGTGAGATAAAGCGCCAGAATTGCACCGACCAGTGCAAGAGGTATGGTGAATAGGATGATGAACGGATGAAGTAATGATTCAAACTGAGATGCCATCACCAGGTAGACTAAAAATACGGCCAGGGAAAGTGCAAAGATGAGTGACCTGAAGGAGTCTGACATCTCCTCATTCTGTCCGCCGATTTCAGCAAATACGCCCGGTGGCATCGTTACGTCAGTCAGTATTTTTTGAACCGCATCGGCAGCCTCACCGAGGTCGCCGTAGCTCAGATTTGCAGACACAATGGCTACTCTTTGTTGTGATACGCGCCGAATTTCACCCGGACCGTTTGCAACCTTAACAGTGGCGATGGAACTTAACGGAATAGGCCGTTCACTTCCCGGATTAACAATCAATCTTTTAATTTCGTCGATAGACGCCCGGTCTGATTCCTGTGCACGCACCAGAACATCTATTTTCCGATCTCTCCAGGAGTATCGTGTCGCCACATCCCCCCGAACGTTGCTTACCACACGATCGGCAACTTCGTGGACCTGCAGCCCAAAAGCAGCGGCGCGATCCCGGTCAAAATGAATCTGAAGTTCAGGGCTGCCTGTTTCCATCGTATTTTTTATATCGGCAAAGCGATCGTTTTCCGAAAGCCGTCGGGAGACAGCATCACTCGCTATTTTTAGATTATCCAGATCAAATCCGCTGATTTCAATCTCAACCGGGGTTTTAAAACTAAAGAGCTCTGGCCGACCGAACTTGTACTGTAATCCCGGAACCTGCCCAAGCGATGCCCTCATCTTCTCCATTGTTTGCTGCTCGTTATATGATGATGCACCGGACGCAAGTGTAACATTCAGCTGCCCCCAGTTTTCACCGCCTTCATCAGGGTTTGCATCCATTCTGTTTCCGGTGCCGGCTACGGCAAATGTAGTTCTGACACCATCGTAACTCTTGGCGGAATTCTGGACTGTTCGAAGGGCCCGGTCCGTCTGTTCAATAGGTGTTCCGGGAGGAAGCTTGAATTCAACAAAAAACTCGCCCTGAGATAATTGAGGAATCAGTTCAACACCGATTCTTGGAATCAGGGCGATTGATCCGGCAAAGATCAAAAGTGCAGACACTAAAACCACTGCCTTATGATTCAGAGACCAGTTAAGTAACGATGTATATTTTCTTTCGGTGTATTGATAACCTTTATCAAAAGCGTACACGAACGGCGAGAAAATGGTTTTGGTGATTTTAGCGATCCAGCCGAATATGAATTTAAATATTCTGGTAATTGCAGTCGGAATGGTATAAAAAAGAAACATCCTGACAGCACGCAATCCGCGGCCAAATTTAGTTCTCGGCTCTTTCAGCTCAAGCGGTTCGAGAGGTTTCTTTTCACCTCCAATTGAAGAGAGCATGGGGATCAGCGTGATGGCTACAACCAGGGATGCCAACAGTGAAAATGTAACGGTTAGCGCCTGATCACGAAAAAGCTGACCAGCAATACCCTGTACAAACACGAGCGGAAAAAATACCGCAATGGTGGTAAGGGTGGAGGCGATAACGGCCATTCCCACTTCACCGGCGCCTTCGCGTGCAGCTTCCACAATTCCTTTTCCCTGTTCCCTGTGGCGGGCAATATTCTCAAGCACAACGATCGAATTATCCACCAGCATACCGATACCAAGCGCAATACCTCCGAGCGACATGATATTCAGCGAGATATCGTTGCCGTACATTAGATTAAATGTAGCGATGATTGAGACCGGAATTGACACAGAAATAATAACGGTTGTCCAAAAATTTCGGAGGAAGAAGTAGAGAACAAGTACAGCCAGGATCCCCCCGATAATTCCCGCATTTCTAACCTCGTTTACGGCTGATGATATGAATACCGACTGGTCATACACTTTTTCCAGCTTCATATTTGACGGAAGAATAGAGCGAATTTCATCCATCCGCTGGTTAACAGCATTTGCAACTGCAACGGTGTTGGCATCGCCCTCCTTGTAGATGGCAACTTCCACGGCTTCGGCACCGTTTAAGCGGGTAATTGCCTCTCGCTCTTTATAGGACTGAACCACCTCAGCGACATCTTTGAGGTAAATCACATTTCCGGAGTCGCTGGCTACAACGACATTTCGAATTTGATCAACTGTCCTGAATTCATTCAGTGTCCGAACAAGGTATTGCTGAGCCCCTTCTTCCAGCCGGCCACCGGATAAATTGACATTTTCGGCCCCTAAAATCTGGGTAACAGACTCGATCGGAATATTGAGATACGATAGACGCTGTTGATCAATATTTACCTGGACTTCTTCTTCAAGGCCTCCGCTTATTTTGACCGATGCCACACCCTGGGAAGATTCAAGACTCTTTTTAAGCTCTTCATCTCCCAAAATTCTGAGGCCCTTAAGTCGCGAAATAGCGTCGGGGGTTGTAAGGCCCTGGTAGTTTGCAAAATCAAGTGTGGCATCGTTTTCAGAGTCTCTTGGAGTGCCTGCATCATCACTGTAATAGAGGGCATAGCGAAGGATAGGATCGAGTGTGGGATCAAACCGAAGCGTAACCGGTTTTTCAGAATCAAGAGGGAGCTGAACGGCATCAAGCTTAGCCATCACATCCAGGTTGGCAAAACTCATATCTGTTCCCCAGGCAAATTCAAGGACCACATCAGACTGACCGGCCCTGGAAATGGAGCGTACCTGCTGAACTCCTTTTACGACACCAACCGCTTCTTCAACCGGTTTGGTAATCAGATTTTCAACTTCCACCGGCGCGGCACCCTGAAATTCAGTGCGAACGGTGAGAGTAGGATAGCTGAGTTCGGGAAGCAGGTTTACATTCAGTCGTGAGAGAGAAACCATCCCAAACAGAATGACTCCGACGGTAAACATTGCAATGGTAACTTTACGGCGGATGGAAACATCAATAATTTTCATAGAGAATTCGCTTTAGATGCGTTCGATAACGCTGACTTTGGAGCTGTCCTGCAGGCTTGCCTGGCCAATAGTGACAACGATTTCTCCATCCTCCAGGCCGTCAATCACCTCTATATTGGTTCCGTTGGTATATCCGGTCTGAATATTTTTCTTAAACGCCAGGGAGTCTTTAACTACGTAGACACTTTGGGCGAGATCTTCAGCTATAACGGCTGATTTTGGAATCATACGGGTATTCTGTCGGGTATCATAAACAATTTTTACCCTGGCAAACATACCGGGGCGGAGCTGATCCCGGGTTTCGGTTACATAAATGGTTACTTTAAACGTGCCGGTTTCAGCATCTACAACCGGACTTGTGCGTTCAACACGGCCTACAAACATCTCTCCGGGAATGGCATCTACCTGAAGCTCTACACGCTGGTCCTTTTTGATTTTTGACATCTCATGCTCAGGGATATGCAATATCGCCTGCAGCGGGTTGAAATCAGTAACCTGGTACAATTGCTGGTCGGTGGTAACCATATTTCCTGCTTTAACAAACCGCCGGGATATGACGCCACTAATCGGAGAGCGTACGCTCGTGTGCTCAAGATTTAGCATAGCCAGATCATATGTTGCTTTCTGAGATTCATATTCAAACCGGGAATTCTGAAACACTTCGGCTGAAATTAAATCTCTTTCAAAAAGCTGTCTGTTTCGCTGAAATTCGTTATCCAAACGGTCCAGGGTAGCTTTGGCACGGTCGGCTTCAATTTGGTACTGGTCGTCTTCAATCTTGGCGATCACCTGGCCAGCCTGGACCTTATCACCTTCCTCAACATTTAACCTTTCTATTATACCGCGAACTTTGGAGACGATTGTAGCCTCCTGCTCGGCATCCAGGGTTGCAGTATTGGTGTAGTAAGCTGAAATATTTCCACGGCTAACGTCACTTACTTCAACCGGGATGACAGGCACGTCATCATCAGCACTCCCTACTGATTCGTTGCCGCCGTTGCAGGCCGAAAGTGAAATAACTGCTGCAATAAGTGAAAATAGAACAAGGTTTAAGCGTAAGGATGTCATAATATATTTGATCTTAGAGTTGTGTCGGTAGGTTGCACTACGAGGAGCTGTTTCTATTTGTTTCAAGACGTCCCACCTTTAAAACCATAGCGAATTTTGCTGATCTATCTTCTTTAGCCATTAAATATGGGAAACGCCATTTTTTAAATCCCTGCAGCAAACCCATGTTCTTTTAGTGGCCGGGGTTCTCATCCTGCTATTTTTGTGGGAATCCATTCATCCGTTTTATGCCTATTTTAATGGATCGTTTAAGGCGCGTGGAGAGCGTGCTTTCCGAAATCTTGTCATTGGAGCTTTGAATGGACTGTTGTAGTACTGAAATATTTCCTGTTTCCGGTCACAGTTTACTTTTAGTACCCAATTTATTCTGTTTAGATGAGAATTCGCCAATAATTAACAGAATAAAGATATAAGTTATGTTTATGATGCATTCAAGATATATGATGTTGATAGTTGTAATCCTGTTTTCTTTTACGATAAACTGTTTTGCTCAAACGGAATCGATACACGGGCTATGGCTGATGGAGCACGTTCAGGTTGGTGATCAGGAAATGACGCCGGTTGCACGATGGACGAAAATTCAACCTGATGGCACGTATGAGTCGGGCAACGGGTGGCTGAAGAGCTCCGAAGGAATCTGGGCACTCAATAAAGCAGAGAAAACTTTTTTGCCAAAAGAGACAAATGGATTGATCGATCCATTTGGAGCCTTTACGGTTCAATTTATCGAAAATGGAATGACCTGGAACCGTTACGAGGATGGAATGGAGGTGGTCGTAACGCTGAAACCGATCCATGAACTGCCAAAAGCTCCGGCTGATAGCGTGCAGGGTGTATGGGACCTGGTTGAGGCTACAAATGGTGAAGCTTCTATATTGAATCATATTGATCCTATGAACGCTCACTACCTCTTCCTTCGGTGGGATCGGATCTATGTGGCGCGCGATGCAGAAGGGAACCGGGAAACAGGTTACTGGCATATGAATGGCCACAGGCCTGAGATGACGCTAATCAGTCATTCCAATGGGAACGAGCCTCAAAGCTGGCAAGTATCCATCAATGAGAAATATAATATGATTCTCAGCGGATATTCTGAATCAAACAGAGGACAAACTCTTACCTATATCCGTTTAAATCAGTTCCCCGATTAACGGACAGCAAAGATTGAATAAGGTGAATATAAGACCGAGAACCCGGGAAGCTCTCCGCTGATGCTCTGTTCAAAGTAAGAAATTGATCAACCAGGCTTTAAGCTCGAAAAGAAGACACCCTCATGGTTCATGAACACCCCGTCTTTTCTGTTGAGGTCCAGACGGCCGCCCTCAAAATTCGTTGCCGGAAGATCCAGTTCCCGGTAAATACAAGCTGTAGCCGCATAGTCCCAGATACATCCCCCTCCGGTCTCTTTTTTCGGAAACTTCATCATACATGCCGGCCCGTTTTCGAGCACACGAATAGCGTTCATAACGGCACCACCACCACTCATTACCCTGATTCCCTCTAACCCGAATTGCTGAACGTAACCATCAATCAGTTTTTTAATCTCATCGGATCGGGGAGTTTCCTCCAGCGTTCGATCTGTCACATATGTGAGACGATCACCTGCGCGTTTAATTTTCCAGGGCTTGTTGTTTTTATAAGCGCCATCCTCTTTTATAGCGTGGTACAGGTTTCCGGAAACGGGATCGAATACCACACCTATGCAGGGCGTACCGTCTTTCGCGACCAGCGCGATGGATACAGAAAACCCAGGCTGCTTATTGATAAAAGCAAGCGTACCGTCTATTGGGTCGATGCACCAGAAATAATCTTTTTCGAATCGGCTGCCGTCATCCTCAGTCTCTTCGGAAAGCAGAGCCAGATCATATTCTTCAGAGGATGGAAGTAACCGGGAAATTATTTCGGCTTCACACTCCTTATCTACAGCGGTTACGACTTTTGAAAACCGGCTCGATCCCGCATTTTTTTTCACAACCTCAACGTCTTTATTTTGATGGCGCTGGATAATTTTTCCCGCGGAGAGCGCTGCATTGATAGAGATATCGGCAAGTTTCTGTAAATCCATATTTATAGACTTTTTATCACTTCTTCTGTAACGCGTTCACTATAGCTGTTAATCTTCCAATGCCCTGGGCTCCATCCTTTCAGAAACCGATGGAAGTCTGCCCAGGCCACACGATACAGCGATCTCCACTCCCTTTCAAGCGCCTCATTCTGTTCACCCAGCTCTTTATGAAGCCTTTCAAAGTAGGTATCCAGAATCTTTGCCTCGAGTCGTTCGCAATCATCTTCATCGAGGCAGCTACCAATAAAATAGGCTACGTCTTTCATACCGCAGCCGCCACCCACATACTGAAAGTCCAGCCCTGCGACTTTGTCATTTAGGGAAAAACAGAAATTTGCCAGCTTGGCATCCCCGTGAACAATGGTTTGGTAGGTGCAGCTGCTCAGTTTTTCGTCAATCAGAGGAGCCGCCCTCTTCAATCGCTGATCTTTTAATGCCTTCAGCTCCTGGGGGCGTGTATCCAGATGCCAGTATGTGCCAATATCCCATAGCCCGTCCGGATTTTTCCCAAGATAAGACGCATGAAACGCTGCCAGCCAGTTCAGGCAGATAACAACGTCTTCCCAGTTCACCGAATGTTTTCGGATGGGAAACCCCGCCTCATCCAGATCTTCGAGCACAATGAAAACGTCATCCTCATGGTGGTCAATGGCCAGGCAGTGCGGCAGGCGGGCAAGACTCTGCCCACTGTAGCTGTCGTACCATTTCGTTTCAACCCTGTATGATGTCAGCTTCCGCTGATGCCCGATATCTGTATTCCACCCGCGGGGATGATTCGTATCTGAAGCAAGCTGAATATGCTTCACCATTACACTCTTGCGGGAGCC
>DATGBT010000114.1:0-4677 GCA_035312505.1 Balneolaceae bacterium
GCTGGCTGTACTATGGACTGTATATCGTGCTCATGAGTATCCGCCAGAAGATCTTGAGGCTTTCGAAGAGTATGACAACCAGCAGATTGATGATGCCGGCGAGGTAAAACGCGAAGTACCCATTGAGCAGGGGGAAGGCCAGAAGAAGGTAACATTTGGTGCTGTTTTTTCTCTGCTGGGACTGATTACAACAGCAGCTGTTTACGGTTTGAATTATGATGCTGAGCTATATGTGGTGACAATCGGTGTAATTTTAATGGGGATCACATCATTGATTGCAGGACTTTTACAGCGTGGCGGCAAGACAGACCAGGGGCTGGTAGTGGTGGTGCACGATTTTATTCATATGCCAAAAACGATGCTTCAGCTCGCTGTTGCCCAGTTTTTTACATGGTTCGCCCTTTTCGCTATGTGGATCTACACCACAGCGGCAGTTACCTCACATATTTATGGAACCAGTGATACTACATCTGTGCTTTACAATGAGGGTGCAGACTGGGTAGGCATTCTCTTTGCAGTTTATAACGGCTTTGCAGCTATAGTTGCGTTTGGCCTTGCCCCGCTGGCCAAGCGGACCAGCCGCAAATTCGTACATTCCTTTTCTCTTACTTTAGGAGGGTTAAGTCTGATCGGCATCTACTTTATGTCATCACCATATATGCTGATTCTTTCCATGTTGGGTATAGGACTCGCATGGGCAAGTATTTTGGCGATGCCATACGCGATTCTGGCCGGTTCTCTTCCATCAAAAAAGATGGGTCTGTATATGGGTATTTTTAACTTTTTTATAGTAATACCGCAGATCATTGCGGCCAGCATGCTTGGATTTGCCACCAGAAGCTGGTTTGGCGGAGAGGCCATTTACTCTCTTATGCTGGGAGGAGCTGCAATGATCGTTGCTGCTCTATCCATGTACTTTGTGAATGATGTAGATGATTGAACCGGGTGCATATCGGATCAATCCATAAGAGTTACCGGCTCTCTTTTTTCCGTGTTTTTGTGATGGACTTACTGAGTATGAATACGGGTATGAGCCCCACCAGAATAATTGCTAGAGCTGCACCTGATGATTCGGCCAGGCGCTCGTCGGATGCGAGCCGGTAGACCTGCACCGCCAGAGTATCGAAATTGAATGGACGAACAATCAAGGTGGCCGGAAGTTCTTTAATGACATCTACGATCACCAGCATTATTGCCGTGAATAAGCTTCCAGACATCATTGGAATATGAATCTTTTTCAGGGTCTTGGAAAAGCTGTATCCCAGGCCTTCTGCTGCTTCGTCCATACTTGGAGTGATTTTAGCCAGGCTTGCCTCAACCGTGTTAAAAGCTACTGCAAGAAAGCGTACCACATAGGCAAAAATTAATGCGAAAATGGTGCCGCTTAGCAACAGACCGGAAGAAAAGCCAAATGTTGATCTCAGCCAGCTATCGAGTATGTTGTCTGTCCATCCAAAGGGAATCAGTATTCCTACTGCAATGACTGAGCCGGGAATGGCGTATCCTAATGACCCGATTCGTGTAGCTGTTTTTGTAGTCCAAGAGGGGTTAAGTCTCACACCATAAGCCATGATGATAGCCAGTGCAAGCGCCGTGATTCCGGCAATAACCGCTACTATTACAGTATTTAAACTGAATGTTATAAAGCGGGAATCCAGTGCAACATCCAGGTTCGAGAGCATCATGCCGATAAGGATAGCCGTAGGTAGAAGAAATCCTATAAAAACCGGAATAAAACAGAAAAGGGTACTTGCCCAGGCCTTCCACCCCTTCAGTTCAAATATTTTAAGCCGCTTGTACCTTCCGGTGCCTCGGGCATCCATCTTCATTCTGCTGCGGCTCCACCTTTCCAGCAGAATTAAAAACAAGATAAATATGAGCAGAAATCCTGCAAGTTGGGCTGCTGCTGCCCGTTCACCGAGTCCGAACCAGGTTCTGTAAATACCGGTGGTGAATGTTTGAACACCAAAATAGTCCACGGTACCGAAATCATTGAGTGTCTCCATCAGAGAAAGGGCCATGCCGGCTGCAATGGATGGCCTTGCTAGAGGGAGAGCAATTTTAAAAAATGTTTTTAGTGGACTTGCTCCAAGGCTTCGGCCGGCTTCAAGCAGTGACGAGGATTGCTCCAGAAAAGCTGCTCTTGTAAGCATGTAGACGTATGGATAAAACACAAACGACATCATGAGAATAGCACCCTGAAGTGAGCGAATATCCGGAAACCAGTAATCTCCAAGCCCCCAGCCAGTAATATCTCGTAGTAATGCCTGGGCAGGCCCTGTGTAGGTAAAAAAATCGGTATACGAATAGGCCATAAGATAAGCCGGAACCGCCATGGGAAGAATCAGAATCCATTCATAAATTTTGCTGCCCGGAAATTTGCACATTGTTACCAGCCAGGCGGTTCCCACTCCTATAACAAACACTCCTGTGCCAACGCCAATCATCAGCCAGAATGAGTTCATAATATAGTCGTCTAAAACGGTGGCCGTCAGATGCTGCCAAACGTCACCACTGGGGACAAATATATTAGCTGCAACAGTGAGTACGGGAATTCCAACCAAAATTGCGATTACCAAGGTTGCAAACGTCCACCAGGGAGAGCGATTTCGTTGATTTCCGGGGCTCTTCCAAAATGACCTGTTGCGCGAAAAATCAAAAATCGATTTCATCATATATCAAATTTCATAATCCTCAACTGATATTATCAGCATTAGACGGAGGAAAAGATGCCGCTAAACCAAACTCATTTTTAAGAACACTGTTTGCAGCATGAAAACCACACATTCCGTGAACACCCCCACCTGGAGGAGTGGACGAAGAACAGAAGTAGATACCATCGACAGGGGTAGAATATGGATCAAACAGATGAACCGGACGTGAAAATAGTTGTGAAATATCCTGTCGTCCACCGGTAATGTCTCCACCAATATAGTTTTGATTATAGTTTTCAAAATCTTTGGTATTCATTACTGACTTATGAAGAATCGTCTCTTTAAAACCGGGAGCAAAACGTTCAATCTGGTTTTCGATTTCTGACGACATGTCTTTTTCGGATCCATTTGGAACATGACAGTACGCCCACAGTACCTGTTTGTCATTGGGTGTACGCGTTTCATCAAATAGACTTTGTTGTGCAACAAGCACAAAAGGCTTATCTGCATGCCTGTTTTGATACATCAGTTGCTCAGATTCCGCTATTTCATCAAATGAACCACCTACGTGTACGGTTCCGGCTTTTCTGCACTCATTATCTTTCCACGGGACCGGTTCAGATAGAATATAGTCTGCCTTAAACACACCCGCGCCCCGTTTAAATCGATTTAGTTTTTTTTGATAGGAGAGAGGGAAAAGATCTCCCGTAATGTTAAGCGCCTGCGTAGGTGTTGTATCGAATAGAACTGCTTTATATGATGGAAGCTGTTCGAGACTGTGAATGGGTTGGCTGGTCTCAATTTCTCCGCCAAGGGAATTGAAATAGCCTTCCATTGCTTTGGTGATGGAATGAGAGCCGCCTTTAGCTATTGGCCAGCCATTTGTGTGAGCAGCTCCGAAGAAAACGAGCGAAATCGCAGTGGTTGTCCATGAATGTAAAGGTAAAACGCTGTGTGCTGCCATTCCTGCAATCAAGGCTTTAGCCTGAGGGGATTTAAATGTTCGCTGAAAAAGTGATGATGGCAGAACTGCACGAGCGCCAAATCGTGCAAGCTTTATCGGATGATCGGGAATATTGAGAGGGCCCAGAAAATCATTAGTAAGGTGTTTCCAGTCTTTTATAATCGGTTCAAGGACAGACAGATACTTCTCTTCATCTTTTTTAAGGTAGAATGCGGTCTTCGTTATGTCTCGTGTAAGTATAGCCGGAGGCTGTCGATCCAGCGGATGAGCCGCACAAATTTCAGGATGGATCCACGCTAGCCCAAATTTTTCAAGCGGAAGGGTTTGCAGGAAAGGAGATGATACTGCCATGGGGTGAATAGCCGAGCAGATGTCGTGCTTATAGCCGGGAAGGATCTGCTCATCAGTACGTGTTCCACCACCAATTTGGGCATAGGCTTCAAAAATCTTGACCCGTAACCCATATTGAGCAAGACGAATTGCTGCAGCAAGCCCGTTCGGACCCGATCCAATTATAATAGCATCATAAGTTGGTTCTTGTTTTGTCAAGATAGTTTATGTGATTGTATAAGAAGTGATCAAAGGTAAGCAAACATTGTTCAAACCTGAAGCGTGCCTGAACTTTCAAAATCGAATTGGACGGAGCTCATTGGAATGGGTTGTTTTTAGATCACTAAATAGCAATGCAGGGTAGATCTCTCTTATTCCTCCTTTTTGTTACCGCAAGACACATGAATTTTAAATCTGAATCAATCACATAACGGCGACTCTCAAAATTGATTAGTACTCATAGTGAATTTACCTATATGCTGATAGGTAAAATAATGAATCATTGAGAATTGATATTCAAGGAAAATATTGAAGCACTTAATTTATTTTAATTAAAAGAGGCATCTAAGTAAATAAGAAACAATTATAATGAAGAATGTGATGAGTTCTTTTTTATTTGTGACTGTTTAAGGATTATACCCACAGAAAAAACATTAAAAAATTATAACAATTCGTTTTTTATAAAAATTAAGATTTTTTAATATAAAGGCAGAACCTATTAGGTCCTCA
>DATGBT010000115.1:0-11798 GCA_035312505.1 Balneolaceae bacterium
CTTGGAGCGAAAGATGTGGCCTTTCCCCGGTTAAACCTTGCAAGTTTCTACATTTACGTAATTGGAGCTCTGTTCACAATTACAGCAATATTTACCGGAGGAGTTGACACCGGCTGGACCTTCTACACTCCGTATAGTGCAACCACCGGCGGGAGCGTAATGATGATGACACTTGGGGTCTTCATCCTTGGATTTTCATCTATTCTTACCGGATTAAACTTCATTGTAACCATACACAAATTGCGATCACCCGGTATCACCTGGAATCGCCTGCCGCTGAACTTATGGGGGCTTTACGCAACAAGCATCATTCAGATACTTGCCACTCCGGTATTGGCAATTACCCTGCTGCTTCTTACCATGGAAAGAGCACTCGGTATAGGTATATTTGATCCTGCACTGGGAGGCGATCCGGTTCTGTACCAGCACTTTTTCTGGTTCTATTCGCACCCTGCCGTGTATATTATGATTGTACCCGGATTTGGAATTATTTCTGAGGTGATTTCAACCTTTTCCAGGAAAGTAATTTTCGGATACTGGGCAATTGCTCTTTCTTCACTGGCTATTGCATTTATTGGCTTTTTAGTGTGGGGACACCATATGTTTACAGCCGGGCAGTCTTCCCTTGCCAGCATGGTGTTTTCATTCCTGACTTTCCTTGTGGGTATACCAACAGGTATAAAAATCTTTAACTGGCTGGCGACCATGTATCGCGGCTCCATCGACATGAAAACCCCCATGCTTTACGCAATGGTTTTCCTTTTCCTCTTTACGATTGGAGGATTTACCGGAATTATGCTCGGTGCACTTGCCGTAGACATTCACCTTCACGACACGTACTACGTAGTTGCCCACTTTCACTATGTTATGATGGGCGGAATGGTTATGGCGTTCCTTGCTGGTCTGCACTACTGGTGGCCAAAAATGTTTGGTAAAATGTACAGTGAATTCTGGGCAAAAATTTCATGTGGCCTTGTATTCATTGGCTTCAATATGACTTTTCTTCCACAATTTATTATGGGAGCACAGGGAATGCCCCGGCGTTATTTCAACTATATCGATCAGTTCCAGTCATTTCACCAATTCTCGACAATGGGAGCTTATGTAATGGGTATAGGCTTTTTCATCATGGCAGGATATCTTCTTCATTCATTAATGAAGGGCAAACGCGCAACAGCTAATCCCTGGGGAAGCCGTGCATTAGAGTGGCAAACATCATCACCGGCTCCGCTGCATAATTTTGAGCACACCCCGGTTATCATAAATGGCCCGTATGACTATCACAAGCCAATGTCTGAATTTCAGCTCGGTATTGCGACGTCGCACAACGGCCATCATGGCAATGAACATGTAAGTCATACAGAATCAAAAACAGAACAAGTCTAATTAATTAACATCATGTCAGAAACTTCTGTAGTAGAGGAAAAGAAAAGCCACCTGCTTCATCACTTCGTTGATAGTGATCAGCAGTTTGAGGCATCCAAAATGGGAATGTGGGTATTTCTTGTAACAGAAATCCTCTTTTTTGGCGGCCTTTTTGCTGCCTACATTGTCTACCGTGCCTGGTATCCAGATCTGTACCTTCAGGCATCTGAAGAGCTTGATACTTTTTGGGGTGCGGTAAATACCGCTGTGCTTATTGGTAGCTCTCTTACCGTTGCCATGGCTATACGATCGGCCCAGTTAAACCAGATTAAAGGCCTTATAATCAATCTCTACATCACAATAGGACTTGCGTTTACCTTTATGGTGATTAAATATTTTGAATACGCACATAAATTTGAAAAAGGGATTCTTCCCGGTTCATACTACAACTATGAAGGAATTGCTCATGAAAAGGCCAATATATTTTTCAGTATTTATTACATGATGACGGGCCTGCACGGAATTCACGTTCTCATCGGTATAGGGCTTATGATTTGGCTTGTGGTTAAAGCCAAGAAAAACGTACTCCATAGCGGCTACTACACACCCGTTGAGATTACAGGCCTTTACTGGCACCTTGTTGACGTTATCTGGATCTTCCTTTTCCCATTACTTTACCTGATTGACTAACCTAAAAAAATGCTTTTAATACTATGAGTGGACATCATATTTCATCAGCGAAATTTTTGTGGGGCGTAGGTATCTCGCTATTCGTACTCACGTTCATAACTGTAGCCGTTACATGGATTCAGATTCCGGAACCCTGGAATGTGGTTGTTGCTATCTCCATAGCGGTTGTAAAAGCGCTTATTGTAGCTGCATTCTTTATGAATCTATACTGGGATACAAAGTTCAACGTGATGCTTTTTATAATGTCGGTGGTATTTTTCGGTCTCCTGATTGGAATCACGCTGCTGGATACAATGTACAGAACCGATCCAATTCCGTCATTTTAAAATTCGCTTTTTACTTTTGAAAGCCGGTTTCATGTGAGACCGGCTTTTTTTGTTTATTTTGAATGTGAACCAATATGTTATAACCCGCTAATCAAAAAATCATGTCTGTAATAGCTCCCGTCCATTTTGGTAACTTTGAACTCTATCCCGTCGAAACCGGCCGTTTTATGCTCGATGGCGGCGCTATGTTTGGGGTTGTTCCTAAAACACTTTGGAGTAAAAAAATACCCGCAGACGATAAAAACCGCATCCCCATGGCAATGCGCTGTCTGCTAATTAAATCCAAAGTATCAGGCAACATTTATCTGATTGACAACGGCAGCGGCACTAAATTCAGTGAGAAAATGAGCTTAATATATGGTCTGGATTATGACCATAGTAATTTAGAGGACTCTTTATCAAAATGCGGAGTAAGTCCCGAAGAAATAACGGATATCATTTTTTCACACCTTCATTTCGACCACTGTGGCGGAACTACCTACTACGATGAACATGGACATTTGAAGCATTTCTTTCCAAATGCCGCTTATCATGTTAACGGTCGCCACTGGCAGACGGCAACTCACCCTAATGCCAGGGAGAAAGCTAGTTTTTTTGATGAGAATATTTACCCAATAAAAGATAGCGGCCGCCTGAATCTCGTTGAAAATCATCACACCTTCGAAGAAAATTTAACTACAATCCCGATGGACGGGCACACGATCGGGCAGCAGCTGCCCGTTATCACAGCAGAAAACAAAACTATTGTTTATGCAGCCGACCTGCTACCAACATTTGCACACCTTCCCCTTCCATGGGTGATGGGATACGATATGGTTCCTGTGCAAACATTAGACGAGAAAGAAAACTTTCTGAATGAAGCAATTAAAAACAAATATTATCTGTTTCTTGAACACGATGCCAACTGTGAAGTGTTAACGGTTACAAAGACAGATGGGAAGTATACGCCAGAAAAAACATTAACTCTTGCAGATATTTAACATGTGGGTATTTCATGTTTTCATAGTGTAAACCTGCTTCAAATTATTACATGAGTAAAAACAGATATACAAATGAACAGCTCTCACAGATAGAAGGTTTTCTGAGAAAGCATTATCGACTCCAAAACCGCAGGAAGACCTTGCATGTTTTTTTCCTGTCGATAGCACTATTAATTGTGTGTATACTGCTTCTTGTGGGATCAGAGGCAGTTTTCTATCTAACTGCCGGGTTCAAATCGGTATTATTGACTCTCTCCATTTCGGCTTCAATCTTTCTTTTTTTAATTCTCAGAAATAAAATTCAGAATCTACCCTTTTCCGATTTTTATGAAGTACTGCTCATAGAAAAAGGGTACGAAAGGGTGGCCAATGCGCTGGATCTTCACCTCTATAATCGTGAAAATACGTCTGCTGCCTTCAGACACGCAGCTATTGAAAAAAACCTGGAGAATGTAGATAGCGAAAAACTTCAAATTGTAATACGCGATTCCGTTCAAGGCACCAAAGCCTTTCAGACATTCAAGAAGAGCCGGGTCATATTTTTTGCAGCATTGATTGGTGGCACAATAGCCTTCGCGCTGAATCCATCCATCACACTCCGCACACTCCATGTCTGGCAATCCTATTCCCAGCCAAACCCTTACGCATTTGAAATTCAGCCCGCAGACACCACCATTTCTCTCAATTCGGAACTCAAGGTGGAAGCAACTTTTTTATCAGATGATCTCCCTGAAAATGTAACTCTGCTCTTTAAAACAGATGTGGAGGAAAATTTCCGTGAACGCAGAATGGAGTCAGACTCCATCGGTATTTATTCTGCTCCACCTATTAACATTTCGAGCTCCATGAGCTACCGGGTTAGAATGGATGGGTTTCAAAGTGATGAATATAGGGCTCAGGTTCAAATACAGCCTGATTTTGAAGAATTACGGGTTACGATTACACCACCGAATTACACGGATCTCCCCGCCACAACATCTGTATATCCTTACTCCCGACTTAGGGTATACCCTGGCACTCTCGTTGAATTTTCTGGCACTGCAAACAAACCGATAGAGTCGGTTCAGATCATCGGAAATACCGTTCAGAAATACCTTGATTCGTCTCGGGACAGCACCCTGTTCTTTAACACCCGGTTGCGGCCCGAAAAGAGTGATACCCTCCGATTTGTTTTGAAGGACCAGGATGGCCTCTTAAACAGAAACCCATTCAGAACCTTTATTGAAATGAGGACTGATCAATCCCCTGTTGTGGTAATAAGAGAACCTGAAAGTACGATCATGGAACAAAACCCGGGTATGCTTGATATTTTTTATGAGGCGACGGATGACTTTGGTATAACTGCTGCCGAAATCAGGTGGGAATTGCGGAGGGCTTTTACCGAATCTCCCCAAACGGGAATCCAATCAATACCCACCCCGGGTAACGGTCCCACTACCTCCTATTCGTTGGATCTTTCTCAGTTTGACCTCCGTCCGAGGGATACTTTTTCGGCATGGATTCGGGTAACCGATAATGACGAAATCGGAGGGTATAAAACCGGAGAATCAAGGGAAATTCTTGTTCAGATACCTTCGCTGACGGAATCGTTTGAGCAACTCGATCAAAAAGAGCAGGATGTTGAAACTGAACTGGACAATATTTCCGAGCAGTTCGAATCTGTTGAACGCGAATATGAAAACTTCCTGGAGAGGCTGCAGCAAAATCCTGAAACCGGGATTGAAGAAGAGCAAATGCTGGAGGACATCAAAGAGCGACAGGAACAGATAGAAAATACGGTTCAGGAACTGAGTGAACTTTTCAATGAAATGCGCAATGACATAGAAGGGAATGAGCAGCTATCGGAGCAAACCAAGCAGAGCTATCGAGAACTGCAGCAGCTCATTGAAGAACTTGACGATCCCAGGCTTAGAGAAGCCATGGAACAGCTCCAGGAAGCCCTAGAAAGCATGTCGCCTGAACAGATGGAAAATGCACTCGACCAAATGAGCTTTAATGAGCAGCTCTATAAGGAACGGATTGATCGAACCATCGAGCTATTTAAACAGCTGAAAATGAACAGCAATTTAGATCGCCTTGCTAACCAATATGAAGATATGGCAGAGCGGATGAAGACCGGTGCAGAGAACATTGAAAATCCGGAACAGCGCAAAAATGAAGTAGAAACTGTATCAGAAGATCTTGAATCAACAGAAGAACAGATTAACCGGCTGGATGAGCAGGTTCCTGAGAGAAACCGTGAGAATATTCGCAGACTTAAAGAAGAAGCTCAGCGTGAGCTCGAATCTATCCAGGAAAGTATGAATGATCTTAAAAATAAGATGAACTCTGAAGAGAGCAGCGGTTCAGAAAATACTTCACCTTCAGAAATGGGTGATCAGCAAGAGCAAATTGGAGACAAGATGCAGCAGGAATCCGAGCGCTTTCGGTCGTCAATACAGCAAATGAGCGGACAACAGATTCAGATAAACCTGCTGGCCCTCCAGGAAGCACTTTACCGGCTATTGAATTTGTCTGTTGAACAGGAGGAGTTAACACAAACCACATTAGAAACTCAAAACAGAAGCCAGGGCTTTATTGAGCTCGCACGGCTTCAGAATAATATCACTGAACAGTTTATGGCCGTTTCCGATACACTGTTTGAGATTTCAAAAGAGCTGCCCGGAGTACCGAATCAAATCAATGAAAAAAAGCTTGAAACGGAGCGCTTGCTGCAACGTTCATCAAATGAGCTGGCAGAACGCGACCTGAGAATGTCTTCGGTTTCGACACGGGAATCGTTAGGCGGAATAAATGACCTCACCTCCATGATATCATCCATTTTAAATCAGCTGATGAACCAGCAAAATGGAGGTATGGGAAGCGGAAGCATGAGCATGCAGCAGATGATTGAGCAGATGCAAAATATGAGCGGTGATCAGCAGCAGCTAAATCAGCAGCTACAAAACCTGATAAACGATATGCAGGGGGACCGTCTCTCCCGTGAACAGTCGGAACGGCTCGATCAGATCGCGCGGCAACAGAATGAGATCAGAAAGCAGCTTCAGGAACTTCAGCAAAGCGGTGCCCTGGACGATGGAGACCGGATGCTGAGTGAAATGCAGCGCATGCTGGAAAATATGGAAGATTCCATTAATGATATGCGCGGTGGCGTTACCGATCCCCTGATGATGGAACGACAACAAAATATTTTATCCCGAATGCTGAATGCAGAAGAATCCATGCAGCAGCGCGGGGAAGAAGATCAGAGAGAGGGTACTGCATCGGATGAGTATGACCGTTCACTACCGCCCGAAATGACGCTGGGAGAGCTGGAACAGGAAATACGGGCTCGCCTCCAGGATCCAAACTATACCCGTTTTTCCGAGGAGTATCGACGGTTAATCGAGCTTTACTTTGAACAGCTCAGGCAAATGGAAGAGTCTGTGCTGCCCCGGTAAGAAGAATCACCTGTTTCATTTCTTTTTTTTACATCTATTATCCCGATACATATAGAAGAATCCCGTTTTTTTAAAGAATTCTTGGCATATTCTATCAGCTTAATCATCCCCGGTTCCCTGCAGGATAATAGCTACATTTAATTCCAGATAAATTCAACCCATATTATGAAAATTCGCCTATTACTGCCGTTTCTGTTTTTGGTTGTGTCAGTTGTTCAGCCACTTGCTGCTCAATCCATCGATTCTCCCTCTGTGGATCTCGACATTGTTGAAAAAATAATTGAAGAGGGTATCGAAAATTCTAAAGTTATGGATTTTGCAAGCTGGCTGACCGATGTTTATGGCCCGCGTCTTACCAACTCGCCCCAGCTCCTGAATGCCAATAACTACACCAAAGAGCGGCTCGAAGAGCTTGGACTCGAAAATGCAGAACTCCACAGATGGGGTCCGTTTGGCACGGGATGGGAACTTAACCGGTTCGCCATGCACGCAAATACTCCTCACACTTATTTCCCGATTACGGCCGTACCCAAGGCATGGTCGCCCGGCTACGACGATCCTGTAAAGGGTGAGGTAATTTTTCTTACCATTGAGGATGATGAGGATCTTGAATCGTATCGCGGACTGCTAAAGGACAAATTCGTTATGCTCGACTACCCGCAGGGCTCTGAACCGTCCTGGGACCCCATTGCTACACGCAATAGTGACGAGCGGCTTCTTTCCCTTGCCAATGCAGGTGAAAGAGTGAGCAGTCAGCGGCCATCGGGAGGTAATCCTGCAGCCATGGCCCGGGCAGAAATGCGATATAAAATCATGAAGTTCCTGCAGGAAGAACAGCCACTTGCCCTTCTGGATTACGGTTACCGCGGCTGGTATGGACAAATTGCCGTCTCTTCGGCTACCATGCCTATTGAACCCGGAACTTCCTGGACAGACGCCGTTCGAGCGCATCAGGCCGATCCATCAGAAATAATTACACAGGTTTCGTTAATGAGAGAGCACTACGGGCGGATTTTCCGGTTGCTCGAAAAAGAGATCCCCGTTGAGATCGAGCTCGACATGCAAACAACATTTCAAGACGATGATCTTTACGGATACAATACCATTGCTGAAATTCCCGGCACCGATCCCGAATTAAAAGATGAAATCGTTATGCTCGGTGCCCATCTCGACTCCTGGCACGCAGCGACCGGTGCCACCGATAACGGATCAGGATCTTCTGTGATGATGGAGGCCATTCGCATACTAAAGGCTCTCGACATTCAGCCCCGCAGAACCATCCGTATAGCGCTCTGGACCGGTGAAGAACAGGGTCTGCACGGAGCTCGAGAATATGTGAACGACCTTTTTGCCAAAGCCGGTCCGGGCTGGGGTGCAACCGATGATGTAGAACAGCTTGAACAGTACGATAACTTCTCGGCTTACTACAATATCGATAACGGTACCGGACAGATTCGCGGAATCTATTTGCAGGAAAACGAAGCCCTGAGATCCCTCTTCAGAACGTGGCTGCAGCCTTTTGCAGAATGGGACGCAAACACAGTTAGTTATCGAAATACCGGGTCTACCGATCACATCGCCTTCGACAGGGTTGGGCTGCCGGGTTTTCAGTTTATTCAGGATCCGATTGAGTATTTTACCATGACCCATCACTCTAATATGGATTACTACGAGCGCCTGGTTGAGCAAGACCTTGCCAGAACAGCGGTAATCGTTGCCACTTTCGTCTACCATACAGCCATGCTCGACGAAAAATTACCAAGAAAATAGTTTTCAATAGCTTGGTTCAATCCATCCTAAAGAGTGCAGAGAGGGATTTTTTTGCTTCATGGATTTGTATGTAACCAGTCACCGTTTCAATAATATTTTTGATACATTTATTAACCTGAGTTCTTTTGATGAATATTGAGTGTAAAAGTCCCCCTTATTAAAGGGGGATTTAGGGGGATGTTTATCAGAATGTGGAAAATCCGATGAACATCCCTCTTGCCGAGGGCATCCCGATGGGGAAATCTCCCCTTGTTAGGGGAGATTTTTTTCTTAGGTTATTGGGAAAATTATTAATCGAACTCAGGTTATAACTATAAAGAAATTCTTCAATACAGTTTCACGAATTCATGAACGAAAATCGAGAAGATCTGCTCCACCAAATAAAAAAATTTCTCGAGGCAGAAGAGGAAATCTTTGGCCCACTGGCGATCTCCGGCGAAGACCTGTCTATTATGAATGTGGAAGACGAGCCGGATGCACACTCCGTAGTAAAACCATCGTCTGAAGACAAGCCACCGGATGAACCGGTACAGAAGCAAGTTAATGAGACCGGCGACCCAATTGCAGCCTGCAACACACTCGATGAATTAAGAGAACTTTGCAAAGCTGCTGATGAGCTTCGAACCGACCTGAAGGATACCAACCTGGTTTTTGGAACCGGAAACCCCAACGCCGATTTGATGCTGATTGGAGAAGCGCCAGGTGAACAGGAAGATAAAGAGGGCGAACCCTTTGTAGGGGCGGCCGGGCAACTTCTGAATAAAATACTCGCTGCAATCAACTTTTCTCGTGATGACATATACATCGCAAATATTCTGAAACACCGACCGCCGGGAAACCGAAATCCGAACGATGAGGAGCGCCGTAACAGTTTACCCTACCTGTACAAGCAAATTGAACTGGTAAACCCAAAGTTGATTCTCTGCCTCGGAAAGGTATCGGCCACCACACTGCTTGGGAAAGATACCACGCTTAAAAGCATGCGTGGAACGTTCTATCCATTTCGGGGCACAGAGCTTACGGTAACATATCATCCGGCTGCGCTACTCCGCAATCAGCAGTGGAAACGCCCCGTATGGGAAGATGTTCAGAGCGTGCGTAAACGCTACGATGAGCTTGGCTGTAAACCATAATTATTCATAAACACCGGATCTTATTTTATGCCCTGGGCTCTGCGAATGGTAACTTATGCCAGTATTATCTCAATGCTGCTGTTCATTTACTTCAGCTATCGCTACGTAAAAAGCGTTCATCGATCGGAAAAACTGCCGCGCCAGCCGCTTTACATGCTGCTTTTTGGCGCTTTTGTTCTGTTCTATGGCTACCCATTCAGCGGCTGGCTTTCGTACCTCTTCACCGATTCGTTTGAACGAAATGAACACCCTGCCCTGCTCATCTACGCTTTTTGGTTTGGGTTGATCTACAATGGAGTAATGCTCAACTGGCTGATTTTGCATGATGTGCTGCTGCCCATCACAAAGAAGTTCTCGAAAAAGAAATCTCAGGTTTTAAACAAGGCGTTCGCAAATCTTTTTCTTCTCATTACGGTCCTCACGCTTTTCTATACCGGTGCAAAACTCTATTGGGATACAAACCGCATTACAGTCAAAGAGATTACATATAATACACCAAATGAAGAGTTTAAACCCATCACAATTGTCCATATAGCCGATTTACACGCTGATCCATATACCAGTGATCAAAAGATGAAAAAATATGTTGACCGTGTGAATGCGGCAGACCCTGATCTGGTGCTTTTTGGAGGGGATCTGATCTCTTCCGGCACAGATTTCATTGAAGCCGGTGCGCAAGCCCTCGGTAATATTGATGCCACATATGGTACCTATGCCGTTTTGGGCGACCACGATTACTGGACGGATGCCGGTCTGATCTCAGAAACACTAAGAGAGTTCGGCGTTCAGATGCTTCAGAACGAAAACAGATGGATTGACCATTTTGGAGAGAAAATAAAAGTGAGCGGTGTTACTGAAATTTACAGCTCTAAAATCCGAAACAAAGAACTTAATGATTTACTATCAGAATCCGACAATGAATCGCTCTCCCTGCTATTTGCTCACCAGGCATCAGACCGGCTGATTGAAGAATCTTCGCTAAATGGAGTCGATCATATTTACGGCGCACATACGCACGGCGGGCAGCTTCGGATACCGGTATTCTTCTATCCCGCTACAGCCGTTCGCGAAGAAACGAAATATGTAAACGGCCACTGGCTGATCGATGGCATACTTTTAAATGTAAACAGCGGCCTTGGCTTTACACTCTCTCCTGTTCGCTACAATGCTCCTGCGCAGATATCTGTAATTCAGCTAACTCGTTAATAATTTATTGAGAAAAGATAGCCATGAAAATCGAACACGTTGCCGTCTGGACCTCGGATATTGAGCGGCTTAAACGTTTTTATGAAACCTATTTTGGTGCAAAATCCGGAATGAAATATATAAATGAAGTAAAGGGGTTTCAGTCCTATTTCCTCACATTCAGCTCCGGCGCACGCCTGGAAATTATGCAGAGGTCCGACATATCCAACCGTTCAGACAAAACAGCAGAATTTTATGGATACGCCCATATTGCTATTTCGGTGGGAACAGAAGAAAATGTGGTCGAACTAACCAATAAGCTGATTAAAGATGGCTATAAAAAACTGGACGGCCCGCGAAGAACGGGAGACGGATATTATGAGAGCGTAATTTTGGATCCTGATGAAAATCGAATTGAAATAACGGTTTAACGGTTTCTGAGAAAGAAAAGCGCGAAAGAGAACCATCGCAAGAAATTTTCTTATCTTTTGTATAGCACAAAAAATCGCGATTCATGTACAGGAAACTCCACCCAACATTTTTTTTTACGGCTTTCCTTGCCTTGGTTTTGCTCAATGTTAAAGCTGCTTGCAGCCAGTCACTTATCACCGGCGAAAGCACAGTTTCTGAAGAGTGTGAAGAAACCATTACCTGGCGGTTTGGTTTTGTTGATTCCCGATTCGATATCGATAAGGATTCTCTAAAAACGATTGTACAACATGTTTCCGGTTTATGGTCGGGAGCTGCCGGATATTCTGTAATAGCCTATGATCCGGAGGGAGAAGTTGAGCTCAATTTTTACTATACCGACCAGCAACAGTATACCGATGATGAACAGGAGTTGTCAGACAGAATCGCTCGTTTAAGACAGAGATACTATTCACAAAATGTGATCTATCAGCGGCAGGA
>DATGBT010000116.1:0-7321 GCA_035312505.1 Balneolaceae bacterium
CGCTGTAGTGAGCTTTTTGGCCGTGAATGGCTTTGTTGGTTGCCCCGGCAACAATTTTATTGGGAAGCTGAGTCATATTGAGACCGAGTAGTTTTTCCCGGCTCGATCCCATTATATCAACAAATTTGTTATTACATGCGGTAATGACACCTTTATCGTTAAAGTGTAGAATGCCAACAGGGTTATTCTCAAAAATAAGTTTGTAGGTACTTTCAGAGGGAAGTTGGAACGCATAAATGCTTGTGGGCTTTTTTAATGCATTGTCTGGATCAGATGTATCAAAGTGAGTACGAATACGTTCTTTGAGCGACTTATCCAGCGCAGGGTGAGAAAGTAAATCATTCCGGAGATCTTCAGAATCCTGATCTTCTTTTTGATGCATTGCCATAGCGAACCAATTGCGATTGTTATTTACTAAGATAATATTTTCAACCTAAAAACAAATTCATTGAGTTGTTATGGATAAGTCTTTTAAAAAAAATATACCGGAACTCTCTGCTTCACTAATGGACAGGCTGAAGGAGGTTGGTAATACCAGGAGAATAATGAAGGGAGAGGTGCTTCTGCAGGAGGATGCGCCGGTTTACAGTATACCCATACTTTTAAGCGGGGCAGTGAAAGTAAACCAGATTGAGGAGGATAAGGAGATACTTTTGTACTACCTGAAAAGCGGTGACATGTGCATTATGTCTTTTTTAGGAGGCTTATACGGCGAAAAAAGTAAAATAAAGGCAGTTGCAGGCGAAGATAGCGAGGTACTGCTGATCCCCGTTAACCAGATTGGTGAACTTTTAAAATCAAAACCAGAGTGGACAGAATATATTTTTGAAGTATATCACCGTCGTTTTAATGAACTCCTCGAGGTGATTGGTGCTGTAGCTTTTAAAAAGATGGATGAACGACTTCTTGCATTTATTCGAAGGAGGGCAGAGGTAACAGGTACAAATGAGCTCGAAGTTACTCACGAAGAACTAGCCAGAGAGCTTGGAACGGCAAGGGTGGTGGTTTCCAGGCTTCTTAAAGAGATGGAAAACAAAAATATCGTAACTCTTGGCAGAAATCGTATTAAACTTGTGTAACAAATGTTACTGATGATGTTGCCTGTTCTGCTTACCTTTAAGAATGAAAGATAAAAACAAATACAATTACGATTTATGCTACAGCAGATTAAGCAGCAAATTTTTTCGAACTGGCACCCCATGCGATGGATTCTTCTCGGAATGAGCGGCATTCTTGCCTATAACTATTTTGTTTATGGGGCTTCTATATCTGGTGTGCTGGCACTTTTTCTTGGATTTCAGGCAATTACTAATACCGGGTGCCTGATGGGACAGTGTGCTCCCGGCCTGCAACCAGGAAAAAGTTCCGATTTTAATGAAAAAGACGTTGTATTTGAAGAGGTAAAAGATGAAGTAAAAACAAAATGATTATGGAAAAAGCAGAAGCAAAAAAACAGTCGTTTTCTGACCTCATAAAGGGAGATACACCTGTATTGGTAGATTTTTACGCAGACTGGTGCGGGCCATGCAAAATGATGCCTCCCATCCTCAAAGAGGTGAAAAAGAAATTCGGCGATAAGCTGAACATCATAAAAATTGATACAGAAAAAAACCCGGATGTTGCGATTCACTACAATGTGCGCGGCATTCCGAATATGATTCTCTTTTATAAGGGACACATTTTATGGCAGCAGGCGGGCGTTGTTCAGGCTCCACAGCTCGAGGCTATTATCAGACAAAAACTGGAGGAACATGCCGATCTCTGACGACCATCACGAGTATAGTGTAAATCTTTCGCGCACGGGAGACAGAGTAGCCAAGCTTGAAGCACCGGGAATTTCAGAAACGATTGAAGTAGCAACTCCCCCTCAGTTCCCGGGTGGGGTTGAAGGTGTTTGGTCGCCCGAACACCTGTTTACGGCATCTATTGTGAGCTGTTTTTTTACCTCTTTTGAAGCAATTGCTGAATATTCGAAATTTGATTTTGTTGATTTGAAGGTAGAAAGCTCCGGTACATTGGAAAAAAAAGACGGTAAATTTGTGATGAGCAAAGTACTGCTAAAGCCGGTTCTCACTATCAGAGACGAATCAAATAAGAAAAAAGGGATACGGCTGCTCGAAAAAGCGGAACAGATCTGCTTGATAACGCGATCTGTAAAAGCAGATGTTCACTTGGATCCTGCAATTGTGGTAGAGGAAGCCGGATCATAAATCGTTTTATTTCGTATCCTCTGTTCACAGTAAAAAGATAAGTTGACAGTACATGCTATGAGATTTGAAACCAGAGCTATCCACACCGGCCTCAACATCGGGAATCCTTCATCATCGGTAGTGCCCCCAATTTCGCCAAGCACCATTTTTGAAATTGATGCAGAGGGACGCGAGGAGAAGGACCTGCACTATACCCGGCTTGGAAATCCAAACAGGCTGCAGTTTGAAGCGGTTATTGCTTCGCTTGAAAACGGGAAAGCTGCATCGGCATTTTCATCCGGAATAGCTGCGGCAACGGCTGTTTTGCAGGCTCTTGATCCGGGAGATCACATCATTATTCCTGAGGATGTTTATGCCGGGAACAGAAAAATGGTGAAGAACATCATGAACCGTTGGGGGCTGGAATCATCCTTTATCGATATGACCTCTCTGAATGAGATTGAGAGCCACATCAAAAAAAACACCAAACTGATCTGGATGGAAACACCCTCCAATCCACTGATGCGAATTACCGATATAAAAGCTGTTTCAGAGCTTGCAAAGTCACACGCTATCAGAACTGTAGTTGATAACACCTGGCCAACACCGGTTAACCAGCTTCCTCTCGATTTGGGCGCCGACCTGGTTTTACACTCTACATCCAAATATTTCGGCGGACACAGCGACATTCTCGGCGGAGCCGTTGTAACAGCGACTGATGACGATTTTTTTGAACGGATAAGGATGATCCAGAAAATGGCGGGCGCAGTTCCGTCTCCACAAGACTGCTGGATGCTGAGCCGAAGCACCCGGACACTGGCCTACAGAATGCGCGGACATAATGAGCATGCCCGAATCGTGGCAGATTTTTTATCCAATCATAAAAGAGTAGAGTCTGTGTATTACCCGGGTCTTGAAAGTCATCCGGGCCACACAATTGCCAAAAAGCAGATGAATGGCTTTGGTGGAATGATCTCCTTTTTGGCGGGAAGAGGTGCTGCTGAAGCTGTTCAGATTGTAGGCCGCTCAAAGCTCATTAAGCGGGCAACTAGCCTGGGAGGTGTGGAGAGTACCTGGGAGCATCGGCAAAGCAGTGAAGGAGAAGGGTCGGTATCTCCCGATACAATGATACGGATGAGCGTGGGGCTGGAACATCCTGACGATTTAATCGGGGATTTAGAGATGGCGCTACATTCATCTTAAATACAGCAAAAAAAGAAAACCCGGTGGGATCTAATCCGCCGGGCTATAGAAGTTCTTAGTTCCGGATTATGCAAAAATATTCATGAGTACCACAATATCAGTTACCACATCTGTGTCTACCTCTCCAAGAAGTTCACTTTGAGTTTGCACACTGCTTTGAACCTGTGCGGAAAAATCAGTGTAAACAGATGTTATAGAGTTTAATTGCAACAAACTTGATAATGAATTTTCGAACTCAAATTTGGCACCGCCAGTTGCATTTATTTCTGAGTCCACAGCAACGACAACGGTTCCTTCAATAGACCCGTCATTCTCAAAAGCTGTTCGAATTTCCTGGTGATATGTGTTAAAAGCAGCTGAAATTTCTGAAGACGCACCGAAACTGGTTGCTATGGAAGTTTTAAGTTTTGTGCCGGCGTCCACGATTGCATCGACTGTGGCATCAGATGCTGATGAGGATTCGGCCTCCGCTTTAATTGCATTATCCAGCGCAATGGATGCCATTACGGATGCAGAGAGCCGTGTACTGTTTTTGATTTCTATTGAGGAAGATTCCATACTGTTTTGGATAATCTCTGCCTGCAGGTGCATCAGTTTAGCTACATCTGATGTTTGAAGTCCGGCATCGGCATAAGCTTGGAGGGTCGCATTTATAAACGTGTTAGACGCATTGTTGCTGGAACCTCCGGAAGCATCAAGAGATTGATCGTATTGAATATGCGCTTCTGTAATTGCCTGGAGTGCGTTCTCTAAATCGGACGAGCTGCTGTATTCATTAAAAAATTCAGATCGTACTTCTGCATTATTCGCAAGAGCAGCTGCGAATTGAGCAGCATATGAGCTGCTGCTGTTTATTTCTGAAGCGGCTTCACTTGTAACCAGAAGCGCGATATCTGCTTTGTGTATGAGATCTGTATTGCCACGGGCAACGACCTCTGAATAAACGGATGTTTCGGCCTTGGATTCAGCATTCAGAGGTTTTACGGTATAGCTGTTATCATTTTCCAACTCCGTTGCTATAAAAGCCGAAGTTTCGCCTACTGCACTTTCTGCAACTACAACAATGTGGTTGGCTGCACTTGCATCCACTTCAACTGTAAAATCACCTGAAGCATCTGTTTCAGTTTCCGTACCCTCGATTACTTCGAGAGATCCGTTTGACGTAATTCGGGCCGCTGAAACCAATCTGCCCGCATGGTTACTTTTCTCTGCCAGCTGTTTGTTCTGTGAAGTACCATCTGCAACTGAGCCATTAAGGGTCGCTTTTTGATCGTTGGAGTTTACACCTGTACTATTATCAGAGCAAGAGAATAGTGTGAATCCTATAAGTACAGGTAACACAATTGATCGTATTTTTCTGCTTAGTAACATTTTATCAGATGTTTGATTAAAGGTTACTACGTTTAAAGGGTCATAAAATATTCATGTTCCGATTTCCTCAAGAAATTTCCCAAAATACTGAATATCAATGTTTTAGAAGAATTTATAATAGAGCGGATAGCTTGTAGAAAGGTCTATACACTGCAAAATCAAAAAAAAAGCCGCAGGCGATTGAAATTCATCGACTGCGGCTTCCCTGCTCTTGATTTCCTGTACCTTCTCTCGACTGTTCACAAGGCTCATGCTACTGCCTTAATGAATAGTCAGTCATTAGTATGAACCCGATTTTCCAAATCCCTTACAAAAAAAGTTTAATTATTTTAAAAAATCTGAATTTCGCATAAAGGGTGAAGAACGGTTATATTTTAAAGCTATGATTATAGGTAAAGAAGGATCCCAAAAAACTGAGTATGTGCTTGAAGTGCCCGAAGGGCAGCATACAGATGTGCGTTTAGACGTTTATATCACCTCATTTATACAAAATGCTTCCCGAAATAAGGTGCAGAAGGCGATCAAGGATGGCCATGTTTTTGTTAACCGAAAAGCAGAGAAGGCGTCGTACATAATGCAGGCAGGTGATAAAATTGAAATAAGCCTCCCTAAACCTCCACCACCCGTTGCCAAAGCTGAAGAGATGGAGCTGGATATTGTCTATGAAGACGATTCACTGCTTGTGGTAAATAAAACGGCAGATATGGTGGTTCATCCGGCATTTGGAAACTGGTCGGGCACGCTGGTAAACGGTTTGCTCCATCACACGGGGAAAAATCTTTCAAGTGCTGAGAAGAAAACACTGCGTCCGGGTATTGTACACCGGCTCGATAAAGACACAAGCGGATTACTGGTTGTGGCAAAAACGGATGAAGCTCATCAAAAGCTTGCAGAGCAGTTCGCGAAAAAAGATGCCGAACGAACATACTGGGCTATTGTTTGGGGGAATCCTCCCGAAGAGGGGACGATAGAAGGAAACCTCGGACGTTCACCCCGCGACAGGAAGATCATGACGATCTTGAAAGAGGGCGGAAAATCCGCAGTTACCCATTTTAGACGCCTCGAATCGTTCGATCACCTTGCACTGCTCGAAATACAGCTCGAAACCGGACGCACTCATCAGATACGCGTACACATGCAGCACAACGGATATTATGTATTTGGCGACAGAACCTATGGCGGCGATTCCGTTCGGTATGGTCCGAATACAGGTACGAGAAAAACGATGTTTAATAATATGTTTGCCGCACTTCCAAGACAGGCACTTCACGCGAAAACACTTGGGTTTGAACACCCGGATACCGGTGAATTTGTAGAATTTGACTCCTCGCTGCCCCCCGATTTTGCAGGAGTGCTCGAAAAATTAAGAAGAAATTGTAAACCTGATATTGTGGATTATGGCTAATCAATCGAAAAAAATAAATATTGAAGTAGAACTCGATGAAAATAATGTTCCAGACAAAATTCACTGGGGTGCAACAGACCTTCAGGGGTATGATGAAGCGGAATGCCGCGCAATGATTCTTGCGCTATGGGATCACAAAAATAAAGATACTCTGCGGCTTGATCTCTGGACACGGGAGATGACCGTTGACGAAATGAAGATCTTTTTCCATCAAACATTGGTTACGATGGCCGATACACTCGAAAAGTCGATTAATGATGAGCGAATTAGTGGAGATATGAGGGATTTCTGTGCCTATTTTGCAGAAAAAATGGAGATCAGCGATTCATAACTAACGCCCCGAAAAGCAGAGATCGTAAGGTACAAAGCAGCAAATAAAAGTTGTGCCTCTAACAGATTTACAGTTATTTACTAACGTTGAAAATGAACGAACTTTACTCTTATGCAATATCTTGATTTTGAACAGCCGATTGAAGAATTAGAAAAGAAAATTCAGGAACTACATGATATTTCAATCGATGATGAGGTTTTAAAACCGGAGATTGACCGACTGAAGAAAAAAGCCGATCAGCTTCGGGAGTCTATTTTTCAAAACTTAACACGCTGGCAGAGAGTACAGCTGGCGCGTCACCCAGAGCGTCCCTATACGCTGGATTATATTGACCTGATGACGGACGATTTTGTAGAACTGCACGGAGACCGATACCACTCTGACGATAAAGCGATGGTTGGCGGCTTTGCAACCATTGATGGCCAGTCCGTTATGATTATTGGGCAGCAAAAAGGCAGGGATACAAAAGCAAGGCAGTTTAGAAATTTTGGTATGGCTAACCCCGAAGGATACCGAAAAGCATTCCGGTTGATGAAGCTGGCAGAGAAATTTGGCATTCCGGTCGTTACTTTGTTGGATACGCCCGGCGCTTATCCCGGTCTTGAAGCCGAGGAGAGAGGGCAGGCTGAAGCGATTGCCAAAAACCTGCAGATGATGGCGGTGTTGGAAGTGCCCATTATTACGATTGTGATTGGTGAGGGAGCCAGTGGCGGTGCCATTGGAATTGGTATGGGCAATGAGCTGTATATGATGGAAAATACCTGGTACTCTGTGATTGCGCCGGAATCGTGCTCATCTATTTTATGGAAAACATGGGAGTAT
>DATGBT010000117.1:0-31732 GCA_035312505.1 Balneolaceae bacterium
TGCTTACTTTAATCATAAACAATATTATCCAATTTATTTAATCTTTCAACTATAACTGATTTTTATGCTAAGTAGTGCGCGACGTACAAAAATAGTTTGCACATTGGGTCCAAGCAGTAACACTTTAGAAGGTATTGAAAAGTTGTATAGGGCCGGAATGAATGTGGTCAGGATCAATTTTTCTCACGGTTCACACGAAGATCATAAACGCACAATAGGATTTGTTCGCAAGGTGGCTAAGAAATATCGGTACTCGCTGCCTGTTTTAATGGATTTGCAGGGCCCAAAAATTCGGGTTGGTCAAATGAAAGATGGAGGCCAGCAGCTTATAGAGGGACAGCTTGTAAAAATTACGCCCGATGAGGTGGAAGGCACCAGCGACGTTATCCCCATCGACTATTCCGGCCTGGTTGATGATGCCAGAGAGGGAAACCAGATATTGGTGGATGATGGGCTTTTAGAGTTGAGAATCATCAAAAAACACGAAAGAGAACTAACAGCAAAAGTAGTTGTTGGAGGCATGTTAAAATCGAGAAAGGGAGTGAATCTTCCTGATATTGATATTTCCATGCCTTCGTTAACCCAAAAAGATATTGAAGATCTTGAATTTGGCCTCGATATTGGTGTCGATTACGTAGCGATGTCGTTTGTCCGGTCGGCACGTGATGTACAGGAAGTTATTTCGAGAGTGAGGGCAAAAGGAAGTAATGCCGCCATTATTGCAAAAATTGAGAAACCCGAGGCCGTAAACGTAATCGATGAAATTATCGAAGAGGCCGACGGGATTATGGTTGCCAGGGGCGACTTGGGAATTGAAATTCCTAGTGAACAGGTTCCGCTTGTGCAGAAGAATATAATTGAGCGTTGCAGAACAGCCGGGAAACCGGTTATTACCGCTACACAGATGCTCGATTCCATGATTGTGAACCCAAGAGCAACGCGTGCGGAAAGTTCGGATGTTGCAAATGCTGTAATGGACGGAACAGATGCTGTAATGCTTTCCGGAGAAACAGCCGCCGGAAAATATCCTGCAGAAGCAGTCCAAACAATGGTAAAAATTATTAAATCTGTTGAGTCGAATAGTAACTCAATCTATTACAGTCTTAAATACAGAAAACCCGACTGGAAAGAGAAACAGGTTATTGAGTCTCTGGCATACTCGTGCGTAACCATTGCAGATAATGTGGAAGCCAAGGCGATAAGTACAATAACCCACTCAGGAAATACAGCCAGAAGAATTGCAAAATTTCGTCCAAAAGTTCCGATAATAGCTTTTACAGAAAGTCAGATTGTTCGCAGGCAGTTAAACCTCGTATGGGGAGTTGAGTCGGTGAGAATTGATGAAATTTTTGATACAGACCTTAGTGTGAAGATGATGGAAGATTACCTTGTGGAAAGCGGCAGAGTAAATGCAGGCGACAGGGTTATTATCGCTACAGGCATCCCTTTGGCTAAACGAGGACGTACAAATATGATAAAAGTGAGTACGATTGAAAATTCCTGAACATAATCGCATTCCTTGTAAAGCGTTATAATGATGTGAAGAACGTACTATACATTCTGCTGTTAAGTTTACTTATTACAGGTTGCTCTGTACTTGGGCAGGGGTGGAGAAACTTTAATGCATACTACAACACGTTTTATAACGCCAAACAGTTCTATAATGATGGCGAGAGAGAGATAAAACGACAGCAGCCCGAAGTGTCTCAATTAGAGCTGATACAGATATTTCCCAAGCCCGTTAATGCCGGCTCAGAAAATTTTGAGCAAGCGATCAACCGAGGCAGCGGAATTTTGAGAAATCATGAAGACTCAAAATTTGTAAACAGAGCCATTCTGATTATTGGGAAATCTTATTTCTACAGATCTGAATTTTTTTCTGCACTGGAAAAATTTCAGGAGCTGCAGGTTTTAGCTGAAGGTGATCTTCAGCAAGAAGCTATTTTTTGGCAGGGAAGAACTTTTTATCAGCTTAATAATGATGCAGAGGGTATCAGTTTACTTGAAAACTGGGCGAGCTCAGTTGATGATTCCGATTCTGATATTGATTATTCAATTTATGCTATCCTTGGACAGCTGTATGCATCCTCTCAAAACTGGAGTTCAGCAGCAAATTACCTGGACACAGCCTCCAATGGCCTTCAAAGTGGTGAGGTGAGAGCACGTACGTTCTATCTTCTGGGGCAAGTGTATGAGGAAATGGGTGAAAATGGAAGTGCGCTCTATGCCTACTCCCGAAGTAACGAAATTAGCACCGACTTCGACCTCGAATACAATGCATTATATAAAGAAGCAGATGTATCAAGAAGTATCGGTAGTTTCCCAAGAGCCGAAAGTATTTACAGATCTATGCTAAGGGACGATAAGTATTTTGAGGTGTACAATGAACTTCAATACGAAATTGCCAGAACGCAACAGATGAAGGGAAATACAGACATCGCCATAGAAAACTATAAATCAGTTCTGGGAAGCAGAATTCAGACTATACAACCCATTACAAAAGCAAAAGTCTACTATTCACTGGCACAGATTTACAGAGATCAGATAGGAAATTATGCCCTGGCAGCAGCCTATTTCGATTCGGCATCAACGCAAAGAGTGGATGAATCTGAAATCCCGTTTAATTTTGATGCTGAAGAGATGGCCGACGTTTTTGGCAGGTACACCGAACTCAGAAACGAAATTGCTGACAGAGACAGCCTGATTCGGCTTTCAGAAATGGACAGCGATGAACTAGACCGATTTATACGGGAGCAGCAGCGAATAGAGTCAAAACGAATCCAGGATGAGCTGGACGAAATACAGTCCCAGAGAAATTCAATGATCGTAACGTCTGCTGAGGATAGGGTTATTGAATCTACAGAAACTCTTGAGAATGGGTTTTTGAACTCAAATAATGAAGTTCTTCTTGCTGATGCCAGTCTTCAGTTTCAGGCAATTTGGGGAGACAGACCCCTCGCTGATAATTGGCGAAGGGCTGAGACGGTCTCTGGAAGCCGGTTTGATGCAGCTGAGTCGGACGTAAACAACCAGGATGGTGACATGTTGGTAACGAGTGATGATACACCCGGAGCTGGCATACAGCCTAAGATCGATTTGAGCAATATTCCTTTTTCTGATGAGCAGAAGACAGAAATAAGAGGGGAAATTGAAGAGTTTGAGTACCAGCTTGGGAACCTGTTTTTTTTATCACTGGATCAACCGGACAGTGCGAAAGTATACTTTGAAAAAGTGACGGCTGGCAATTACAACAATGAATTAACGGGAATGTCTCTCTATTCACTCGCAGAAATTGCGCTTTTGGAGGATAATGTGGATAAGGCAAACCAATATTATGAACAGTTAAATAAAATAAAGCCAAATTCACTTTTTACAAACCGGCTATCCGACAGGCTTGGTAAGTTCCAAGACAATGAAAGTGTTGAGCAAGAAGTATCGGTTGTAGAACAGCTAAATAACCTTCTTGAAATGGAGGATTCAATCAATAATGAGGGCGACTTGAATAGAGCCGAAAAAATTCGCCAGCTTGCAGACAGTACAGACGATCCTGTGCTTCGTTCTCAAATCTTGTACCAATCGGCGAGGGAGTATATGCAGATTGCTCGTGTGCAAATAAGTGATGAGCGAATCATCGAGCAGTGGTTTGAAAGAAAACAGGAGATACGTGAACAGGAAGAGAAATTTAATGCTCTGAAAGATTCGGCTCGGGTAATGTTACAAGACACTACAAATACTGAAGAGCAAACAGAGAAATGGAGTGCACTATCAGATTCATTATTTACGTCTCCCGATATTACTGATGAATTTCCTTTTGAAGGGGCTTACTGGGATTCAACCAGGTCTCTGCTCGAAATCATTGCCGCAATCAACTCAAGCTCCGAAATCGGTAGCGATGCGAGCAAACTGCTGGATACAATTGAACGGCCGGAGTCTGTACGCGATACATCTTCAAAAGCGGAAGATGAAGCTGGGGATGAGGCATTTTCAGATGAAGATGAACTAATTAATTTAGAACCGGCGCTGTGCAGGGATGTAGGGCTGGTCCCTGATATTGAAGGAGGGCTTGACGGATTTATGAGCAGGGTACAATTTCCAGAATGGACTGAAAATTTGTCCATGAGAGGTGAAGTAGCCTATATTTTTGTTGTTAACAACGATGGCCAAATTGAAGAATTTACGCAAATCAGCGGAATGGATCGCTCAGGAATACCCCAGTCTATTGAAGAGAAGCTGGTTAACGAATTTCAATTCTTGCCCATCGATACAGACGGAAATATCAGATGTAAATATGTGTTTCCGATCAATCTTTGAGATTTTTAATATGGTAGATGTGAGAAAGGCCATTCTCTTTTAAGTATGCGGCAATTCCCTGGTTAATCTGCTTTACCACTCCAGGTCCATTATATACAAGACCGGTGTATAGCTGAAGCAGATCAGCCCCGGCTTTCAGTTTTTCAATCGCATCCCGGCTGGAAAATATACCCCCAACACCGATGATCGTTTTTTCCCCCTTTGTGAAGCTGTGAATCTGTTTTATGATCTCTGTGCTTCGCGATGCTATAGCTTTGCCACTAAGGCCCCCGCGGCCTATTCGGTTAATCTCTTTTTGAGATGTAGTTAAATTGACTCTTTTAGAGGACGTGTTGACGGCTACATATCCGTCAATGGCATAGCTTTCGCATACCTGGAGTAAGCTAATCAGCTCATCATTCGTCAGATCAACAGAAAATTTAACAAGAATGGGAGGCAGACTGGCGTCTTTACCAATTTCAAGCTCGGCCAGTAGTGCATCGAGCGCAGCCGGGTCTTCAAACGTTTTTCCTTCCCGTGTGTTGGGGCACGAAATATTAAGGGTAATGTAATCGGCAAAATCTTTTATAAATTCAAAACTGGTCTTATAATCGGCAATAGCTTTCTCTCCTTCGATGGATGGATCATGAGTTTTGGCAATATTGATGCCAATGGGAACCGATGGATTCACTTTTTTGAGCCGTCGTGAAATTGTCTGAGCACCTTCATTATTCAGTCCCAGGCGGTTGACCAGGGATTGATCTTTCGGAAGACGAAAACTTCGCGGTTTGGGGTTTCCGGTTGATGGATTTGCTGTTATACTTCCGATCTCAATAAAACCAAAACCCAGAGACTCCATAAATGCGATGGTAGTACCGTTTTTATCGAACCCGGCGGCAAGGCCAACCGGATTTTGAAACGTTAAACCGAAAATTTTCTGTTCAAGAACTGGATTTTTATAACTATATACAGACCGGAGCGTTTTAAGCAGCCATCTGTTCCTGCCCAGCGAAGCCGCAGATTTTATTGTGGCTTCATGAGCATAATCAGACGTTAGCCTGAAGAGCAGAGGTCGAACAAGATAATTATACATAACAGAATATTAGAATGAGTTCCTTAAAGGTAAACAGTGAATCTCTTTTTTTAAAAAAAAGAGAACGAACAACAGGTGCTGAGTTTACATTATGATCAAAGTGCAAATTGAAGATCTTGTTCGTTCCCTTCGTGCATTCAGGGAAGGAAGCGTTATCGTCCTAGAATCTCAACTGCCGTCGCATCCATCATCTACACGGTCACTGGTGGCTGCATACCCAAAACGGGAAATTTCAGCATTTGATAACAAAATTCTTGAACAGGTACAGGGTAAAGAATTTTCATATAAAATGAATCCCTGGAGTGCCTTAAAGAATTTTTATAATAAATCAGGAGGAGGGGTGTTCGGGGTTGCCGGCTATGATTTAAAGAATTACACCGAGAGCCTGAGCTCAAAAAACCCTAAAATAGCAGAAGTTCCGGATATGTACTTTATGGAACCTGAACTATTGATTGAAATAAAAGATGATAAGCTTCGCATAATAAAAGGAGAACATATTTATGATAAGTTTTCGTCTGTGGTATCTACAGCTGAGAGGCAAAATATATATTTCACGCTGAGCCCCGCCATTTCTGAAGAAGCATACCTTTTAAATGTAAATCGTATCAAAGAGAAGATTACCGCCGGTGATTTTTATGAACTGAACTACTCCTACCCGATGGAAGGCAGCTTCGAAGGCGAACCTTTTGAACTCTATTGCGGCATGAAAAAAGTAAATCCCGTACCCTTTGCCGCCTTTATAAGTACAGGTAAGTTTTCAGTGTGCTGTTCATCTCCTGAACGTTTTTTAAAAAAAACAGGGTTAAATATTCTTTCTGAACCGATAAAGGGGACTTCCAGGCGATCTGATGATCCGGAAACCGATTTGCAGTTTAAGCAGGAACTACTGAATGAAAAAAACCGCGCCGAAAATGTAATGATCGTTGACTTGGTAAGACATGATATGTCTACTGTTTCGAAAGTAGGGTCTGTTCGCGTCTCTAAACTGTTCGATCTGCAAACGTTTGACACCGTTCACCAGCTCATTTCATCGGTGGAATCGATAGCGGAAGAAAATGTGCACGTGATAGATATCATAAAAAACTGCTTTCCTATGGGATCAATGACCGGAGCTCCCAAGATAGAGGTAATGAAATTTATTGATGAGATCGAATGCTACCGAAGAGGAATTTATTCCGGCGCTATTGGATATATAACACCAACAGGTGATTTTGATTTTAACGTTGTGATTCGTTCAGCAATTGTTCAAAACAATAAGCTTGTTTATCCAGTTGGAGGGGCGATTACCAGCGATTCAGTTCCCGCTGCGGAGTGGGAAGAGACGTTGATAAAAGCAAAGGGTATTACCAATATAATTAATAACGGACCCGCTTTTGCGAAATGATGTTGTCTTCTTTTGAGTTACATGAACAGAATTAAATAACCATTTGAACATATGCAGTATGAATCATAAGAAAATTACCACACTTGGTGAACTTAAAAAAAGTGGATGGACATCTTCATCGGTAAAGGATGAAATGCGAAGAAATTTATTAACAAAGATAAAGAAGAAGGAGTCGCTTTTTCCGGGTATAATGGGATACGATAATACTGTTGTTCCACAAGTTAAAAATGCTATTCTTGCGAGGCATGATTTAATTCTGCTGGGGCTTCGGGGGCAAGCAAAAACAAAAATGCTTAGGATGCTTGTAGCATTTCTGGACGAGTATATACCGGTTGTGAAAGGTTCTGAAGTAAATGACGATCCCCTTCAGCCGGTTTCGAAATTCGCTGTTGAACTGATTGACAAGCATGGTGATGATACCCCAATAGAGTGGCTTCACCGCGAACGGCGCTATGGCGAAAAGCTCGCAACGCCCGATACCTCTGTCGCTGATATAATTGGCGATCTTGACCCGATAAAGGCAGCATCAAAAAAACTGGCACTGGCCGATGAAGAAGTCATAAATTTCGGGCTGATACCGAGAACCAACCGGGGCATTTTTGTAATTAATGAACTTCCCGATTTACAGCCAAGAATTCAGGTAGCACTACTCAATATTATGCAGGAGCGCGACATCCAGATTCGGGGGTTTAATGTGCGAATACCACTTGACGTCTCGATTGCATTTTCGGCAAACCCTGAAGATTATACCAATCGTGGAAATATTATTACGCCGCTCAAAGACAGAATCGATTCACAAATTATTACGCACTATCCGCGAGAATTAAGTACCGGCATTAAGATTACTGAACAGGAAGCATGGACAAGCCGCAATGGAGCTATAAACGTGCGCATTCCTGATTTGTACAGAACTATTATTGAAAATGTGGCATTTGAAGCTCGTAAAAGTGAATATATTGACCAAAAAAGTGGTGTGTCAACCAGGATGACCATTACCGCAATGGAACAGATTATCTCTTCAGCAGAGAGCAGGGCAGCTCTCAATGGCGAAGAAGAGACAGATCTGAGAGTTACGGATCTTTATGCTATGGTCCCTGCACTTACGGGAAAACTGGAGCTTGTGTACGAAGGGGAACAGGAGGGAGCCGTAAATGTTGCCAAACACATTATAGGTAAAGCCATAAATAAAACATTTAAAGAATACTTTTCTGATCCACAAAGCAGAAAACGGGAAACGAAGTCGGGCGATTACGATACTATTTTGAACTGGTTTAGTAACGGAAATCTTCTCGAGCTTCCATCCTCACTTAACGACAATACGTATAAAAACCGACTGGATGAGGTGGATGGACTTGGTAACCTTGTTGAATCAGCATTACCTGAACTCTCGGATAGTAAATACCCGATTATGGATATGGTTATTGAAGCGCTGCATCAAAATTCGAAAATTGGAAAAGATGATATTGATGATGTGCATACATACACAGATATGCTTGGCAGTATGCTTGGCGGCATGACCGGCTTTGACGATGAAGATTTTAATGAAGATGATCCGTTTTAGCTCTTTCAATGAGATAGTCTGGGCAAAAATATTTGGATGGAAATCAATTGCAATATCAACATTGAAATCTTATCTTTCTTGTCTATAAAATTTTCGATACAAAGCGACCAATAAAACAGAAGAAAATGAAAAAAGGAATTCATCCCGATTACAAAGAAATTACAGTTGTGCTGAGTGATGGTACAGAAATGAAAACCAGAAGCACGATGGATCCTGATGGAGGTGTTTTCAAGAGCGAAGTGGACTCGAAAAACCACCCATTCTATAACAAGAATCAGAAGTTACAGAAGAAAGCAGGTCGTATCGATCGTTTCAACAGACGATACAAGAAAAAATAACGTACGAAACGTTCAACGTACATTAGGGTGTAATGATCAACATTGCGCCCTTTTTTTATGCCAAAAAATTTTACAATGGACATTCATATTTTTACTGTTGGGCCGTTTCAGGAAAATACTTATCTGTTAACCAAAGATAATCAGGCTCTGCTAATCGACCCCGGTTTTGATAGTGAAAGAGAGTTCGGTGAGTTTAAAAAAATATTGGCAGATTCAGGTGCTTCATTAGTTGCTGTTTGCCTCACTCATGCACACGTAGATCATATTCTTGGATTAAACAGAGTGCTAAGCGATTACGAGGTGCCCGTCTACATAAATCAGACCGATTCCTATTTGTGGGATCACTTTTCTCAGCAGGCAGCCATGTTCGGGTTCAGTGCAGAACCGATTAAAACAGAACCAAAAGCCTTGGATGCAAAACACTCTACTGAAATAGGAGCATTCAGTTTCGATGTTCTTTACACACCCGGTCACTCACCCGACCACGTGTCTCTCTATTTCAATTCTCAAGATCTGGTGATTGCCGGTGATGTACTGTTCAGGGAAAGTATTGGCAGAACTGATTTATACAAAGGGAGTTTGGAAACTCTCACAAACTCGGTTAAAAGGGAACTCTATACACTTCCGGCCAACACGAAAGTGTATCCCGGTCATGGCCCTGTAACCACGATTGCCCATGAAAAGGAAAATAATCCTTTTGTGAAGGGGTGATTTCCGGCCTGATCAGACATAACCGTTTTCAGAGTTAATACAGTCAGCTATTGTCAGAATTTTTTGTTCTCAATTGTTGAATACGCCGGATCTCTTTTTCGTAATGATCGGATCGCTTGGGATGGCTCTTAATTAGTTTTTTGTAGGTAGCAATGGCGGCGAGGTAATTATTCTGTTTCTCGTGAATTACGGCAAGTGTTTCGGTTACGATATCATCCACATCAGAACTCTTTTCACTCAAATCCTGATCATCCTCTTCACTCTCTTTGAGCTTGATACGTTTATTCTCGGTATCTGATAATTTATTGATCAGGGAATCGAGATTTTGAATAGGATGAGACGCTTCATCTTCATTCTCTTTCGGGGTTACTTTTTTAAGAGGAGTTGGCTGCCAGGCTTCAAAAGCTCGCGGGTGACTTATATAGTAGTGGAGCCGCTCAAAAAAATCGCTGCCGGGTGCCCGTATTTTTGCCTGCAATGCTGCATCCAAAGCTTCCTGTTTTTGCTCATTTTTCAAAAAAAGCCAGGCCAGAAAGAAATATCCTACCGCCCCGGTATTTCGCTTTTCGATATGTGCTTCCAGCCTGGAGATAGCCTCCTTTGGATCTGTCTCGAACTTGGTTAAGTAACTCTGGTACGATTCAGGTATCTCGAAAGGTTTTAAGTTCATATCTGCAAAAATTGTGCTTTACCAGTTACTTACTGCATCATTAAACATATTATTGGCAATCTGCTGCAGAGCAGTTTCGGCGGCTTCAAGTTCTCCGTCTACAGGATTCTGTAAAACGTCGTAAGTGGCATTTCCACTAAAGCTTTTTGTCCATAACGGCTCTTCATCATTGGTATATTGAAAAGAGGCTCTGACGGTTATCTGAATTTCATTCAAATTAGCCTGCTCGTCACCACCCACACTAAAAGGCCGGTTTATATAGTTTTGAATGGCCCCTTCAACAAAAGAGTCGGCATTTTGCTGCTCATCAGCAAGGGAAAGCCGGCTCTGATTTACAAAACGATTCACAAGTGCCCTGTTTAACCGATCGCTTAAATCTCCGAGTCCGCTCTGAGATCGGTCCGGGAAAAATGGAATATAAATATCGTTTACATCTGAGGGTATGGATGTACCGGTAAAGCTGTATGAAATACATCCGCTTAGTAGTAACATAAGCATCAGCGCCAACCCGGCTAAGCGATTACTGAAGTTCATATTGGTCCAGTTTTCTGTAGAGTGTTCGCTCACTTACACCAAGGGCTTCCGATGCTTTTCTGCGGTTGCCTTCAAAGCGTTTTAGTGCCTGACGAATTAAAAACATCTCGGCTTCTTCGATGGAGGGAATCTCTTTTCCACTAAAAAATTCCTCGATACTATCTTCTTCATCTTCGTCTTCAATATCAGTTACGGGAGATTCACTTCGCCGGATTCCGAGTGAATCTTCATTCATCTGTTCCCTTATGTGATCCGTGATATCGTTGGGGTCGATCGACCGGCTGACAGCGCTTGGCAGAGCCTTCATTCCCTTATCGGTGATCGTAGAGTAGAGAAATTTTGCCAGCATTTTTTTCAGATCAGAAATATCTGAGCTCATCTCCACAAGGGCACGGTAGATAATTCCCATATCGGCTGATGACTGCTTGCCTGCAAATTCGTCTCCTCCCGAATCCGTACTTTCTGAAATGATTGGAAGGTTATCCGTCGATCCCTGATGCTGCCGGCCCTTCAGATACTTCTGAAGCCTTTCAACATCAATAAATTGTGATTTTTCAAGAACAACCAGCTGTTCGGCTACATTTCTGAGCTCTCTGATGTTACCCGGCCAGCGGTAGGAGACAAGAAGTTCACGTGCCTCATCAGAAAATCCCTGGAAAACAGAATCGTACTTAGATGAAAATTCAGAAACAAACTTCTTAAAAATCGGGATAATATCAGCTTGACGCTGACGAAGTGGTGGCAGCTTAATTTTAACGGTATCAAGGCGGTAGTAAAGATCTTCCCGGAAACTTCCCTCTTCAACCATCTCCCAAAGATCTTTATTTGTGGCGGCGATTACACGAACATCGGCGGTGAACATTTTACTCGATCCTACTCTGAAAAATTCGCCGCTTTCGAGGACTCGCAAAAGTTTAACCTGTATGTTTTTTGGAGTATCCCCAATTTCATCCAGAAATATGGTTCCGCCGTCAGCTTTCTCAAAATAGCCCTTTCTGGCTTCATGGGCTCCGGTAAATGACCCTTTTTCGTGGCCAAAAAGTTCACTTTCAATTATACCTTCGGGTATTGCTCCACAGTTTACAATTACGAGATCTTTTCTGTTGCGCTTACTGGTAGCGTGGATTGCACGTGCGGTTACATCTTTTCCAACGCCGCTTTCTCCCTGCAGCAGAACGGTGATATCCGTTTTGGATACCTGCATTATTTTATCAACAACCTGCTTAATGGCATCCGATTCGCCATTAAGTCCAAACTTTTCCTGAAATACTTGCCTGTCCATAGTTCTATTCTTTAATACACCCTAAATGTAAGAAAGATCTGTTTCTTGCCATAAAATGGTTCATACAAATTTTTACTACTGAAAACCTTTTCAATCGTTCATCAACTTTACATTTTCCCAAAAACATCGTTTGTTATGTACTTAATACAATTTTAATCCTGTTTATGTCTCCAAATCCTTTTTGTGAAAGCACCAAACGAAAATTAGAAACTCATTTTAAAGTTATATATGGCGATGAATTTATTGATGAGGGAATTTCCCGCTTAAAATCGCTGATTCAAAAATACAATCTTTCTCAGGTCGAGCCTATTTCTATAAAGGACGTCTGGACTCATGAAGATCATATTCTGATTACCTATGGTGATATGGTGCAGCCCGGCGTTGGTGAACCGGTTTCCAAGCTCTGCAAACAGCACGAATTTCTGAAAGAGTATCTCAATGATGAGATAAGCAGTGTACATATTCTTCCTTTCTTTCCAAGTTCGTCAGATGATGGATTTTCGGTAGTGGATTACCGAAGGGTGGATGAACGTATTGGCGGCTGGGATGATATCAGGCACATGAGCCGGGATTTCAGGCTAATGGGAGACCTCGTGATGAACCATGCCTCTCGTTATAGCGACTGGTTCAAAAATTACCTTAATAACAAGGAGCCGCATAACGACTATTTTATTGAAATTGACCCTGAGACAGACCTTTCGGATGTAACCCGGCCAAGGAGCACTCCTCTGCTAACACCGGTACATACCGCGAATGGGGAAAAATTCGTCTGGTCAACATTTAGTGATGATCAGATCGACGTTAAATTTGCTAACCCAGAGGTTCTTTTTGAATATCTCGATATCTTTTTCTTCTACCTTAACAAGGGTCTTTCAGTGATTCGACTCGATGCTGTTGCGTTTATCTGGAAAGAGATAGGAACCTCGTGCATTCATCTTAAAGAGACCCATGAGATTGTAAAATTGATGCGTACGCTTATTGATTGCTTTGCACCGGATGCTACAATCATTACTGAAACAAACGTGCCGCACGAGGAGAATATCAGCTATTTCGGGGATGGTGACGAAACGCATATGGTGTATCAGTTTAGTCTTCCCCCACTGCTACTGCACGCTATTCTCACAGAAAATGCGGGATACCTGACCAGCTGGCTGCAGTCACTGGATAAACTTCCGGAAAATTGTACCTACTTCAACTTTACGTCATCGCACGACGGTATTGGAGTTCGTCCCTTGGAAGGACTGGTTCCTGATGATGAGTTTAATAAACTGGTTGCCGATATTCGTAAGAAGGGGGGATTCGTGTCAGAGAAAAAGAATGCAGATGGCACCTTGAGCCCCTATGAACTGAACATCACCTATTTCGATGCGTTTAGCGGTAATAACGGGTCTCAGTCGCTGCAGGAAAAACGCTATCTCTGTTCGCAAATTATTGCTTTAAGCCTCAAGGGTGTACCCGGTTTTTACTTTCATAATCTTACGGCGACCCGAAATAATCTGCAGGGAGTATCTGTAACCGGAAGATACCGTACCATCAACAGAAAAAAATGGTTTTATGATGAGTTGGTGGGTGAACTCAGTGATCCCGATACCTCTACAAACCGAATCTTCTACAAGATGAAGGAGATTATCAGCGCCCGGAAGAAACACCCAGCTTTCCATCCATTTGGTGGACAAACCCCATACGATATCGATTCGTCTCTTTTCTGCCTTATACGCTGGGACCCGGACAAGACGGAGAAGATATTGGTTTTAGGTAATTTAACGAACGAGTCGAAAAAGATTGATCTTAACGATAGCGAGCTCCCGGTGCATAAAAGTAAAACCTATTCCGACATTATTTCTGAAAAGGAGGTAGTTGAGGCCGGAGTGGCAAACCTAACCCCCTTTCAGGTTATCTGGATCAGGATTTAAATGACGATTAATGAATATCTACACACTCAACAAGGTGCACGAATTTTGTGATTATCAGGTCGGGTTGAAGGGTCTTACATCGCTCATCCTCTTTTCTCCATTTCAGGGATCGCTGATCTCCTGCAAACAGAGCGGTTTTCATACCCAGTTCCCGGGCAGGGTAGATATCTTTGAGCATATCGTTTCCAACATATAGCACCTCGGACGGAGAGATTGCGGGGTCAAAGGAGTTCAGTTTTTTGATGAAATTTTCGTAAAAGGTGAGTCCGGGTTTCTTCATTTTTTCTTCAAATGACCAATGTAAAAGTTCATCTTTTAATCCAAGTTCCTCAAGTGTGTGTCCGGAAAGTGCCTCGAGCACTATAGGGGTATAGAATTGGGAATTGGAAATGATGCCCTGGGCCAACCCCCTTTCCTTAAAATGGATTAACGTTTGAACCGCGTCAGGAACCGGCCAAACCGGATTCATCCTGGCTTCGAATTCAACAGACATCCGTCCGGCTGATTCCTCAGAAATAGATCCGCCAATTAGCGACTGTTCTTTCAATCTCTGCAGCACCTGAAGCCAGACTTCCCTGATGTCAGGCTCCGGGTACTGAATGCCTTCACTCTTCAGGGTATTAATCATTTTATCAACAACCTCGTTATAAAACTCAAAACCTTTGTTTCCTGCATCATCGTGTATTACCGGAATTTCTGCTGACTCCAGGGCTTTGAGCAGTGCATCTGAGTCATAATTGCCGTCATCAACACCGATATCCCCTACCCCCGAAAGAAAAAGAGTTCCGTAGAAGTCGTATGCGATCACACGAATGTTGACCAGTCGTGACAGCCTGGGGGTAGTATTTGTATCTATAGGTTTGAGTGGCTTGGATACGTGCTTAAATCGTTCATGCAGATCTGAGATGGCCATAGATGGATGGGACTTTCCTTTTGTACAATTTCCGGGTATAAAAAAACCGGACAAACTTAATGCAAAATTTGCCGGCTCCATTCTGTTTACTTATTGAACTTTTTCCTGTACTCCTCAATTTCAATCATAGGCGGACGCTCTTGCTCTTCAATTTCGATGAGGTTCTGCTCATAATGATTTCGTTTCACCTGAAACTGTCTCAGAATGGTTTCGTAGTGCTCTACATTAAACATTCCCAGGGAGTTTACACGTTTAATGAACGTCTGGAGAATGCCAAATGCCATTTTACCAAGGGCCTGTGTAGGCTGGTTCTCATGAACCCGTTTGTCGAGATCGGTTTGGGCAAATGCTTCCAGACCGAACTTGTTATAAACGTCGATAAGATGAGAAGTTTCCACTCCATAGCCGATAGGAAATGCAATTTTATCAAGTACATCACGCCGTACAGCATATTCACCGGAAAGAGGCTGTATAATGGCCGTGAGGTCCGGGAAGAATAGTGAAAACAGGGGACGGATCAATATTTCCGTGACCCGGCCACCACCGGATGCCCGGGTATTGCCAGAGAAGGCCAGTGGACGGTCGTAAAATGCCTTTACATACTGCAGTTCATCACGATATACCAGGGGGGCAACAAGGCCATATACGAATCTTGGATGAATATTGCTGATATCGGCATCCACATACACAATAATGTCTCCTTCAAGCTGATAAATGGCCTTCCATAAATTTTCTCCCTTCCCTTTTTTCGGTTCCAGATGGGGGAGAATGTCGGAAGCTAGATAGGTATCTGCCCCGTAATTTTTGGCAACTTCCAGTGTCTTGTCTTCAGAACCTGAGTCTATTACCGCAATTTCGTCAATCAGCGGATATCGCTCCATAAGTTCAGACCGGAAGATGATGAGCTCCTTACCAATTGTTTTCTCTTCATTGAGCGTTGGGAGGCACAACGAAATTTTAAGGCCCTTTTTCTGTTTTTCTTCAACCAGTTTTTTCAGATCCCAAAATTCGGAATGATGATAGGTATTATTGTCGATCCACTTTTGTAATTTATTCACAATATCCTCCGTCTGCGGCTATAATAGTTCCGATTAACTGTGCCAAACCTTTGTAAATAGGTTCAATTTCAATGGTTTCATTGGTTTTAAAGGTACTTTCACCTTTCGTAATTCCCAGGGTTAGTGCCGGAATATTCTCATCAATCAGGGCAGAGAGTTCCGAAATACTGGGTGCAAGCCTGGGTTCAATGTCCAGGCTTTTCATTACACTTCTGGCACAGTTGGTAAGTGGATGAGAGTAGGGAATGCCGCCCGGTGTTCGTTTTGCGAAAATATCGAGTTCTACGCGATCGCCGGTTCTCGAGGAGACCTCCATAACAATATCGTTGATGGTGTTTCCTGCATTTTCAACAACCTCCTGAGATTCACTGCGTACTTCAAAACCAAGCGTTGCATCTCTGGCTATGGTATTAAAAGATGTGCCTCCGGAAATAGACCCCATCACAATACTGGTTCTTGGCCTTCGGGGGAGCCTCATATCATTCAGTTTGTTGATGATTTCATTCAGCGTTAAGATAGCGCTGGCATCTCCAAATCTACTCCAGTCGTAGCTTTCCGGTACGCTGCATGTAATTTCTCCTCTCAGCATTCCCAGGGAGGAGTAGCTCAGCCTGCCCAGCTGAATTCCCTCAATGCATATTGCATTGCTGATTTTCATGGTGTTGTTTTCCAGGAAGAACCGTATTCCCTCAAGGTTTCCGCGTCCCAGGCTTTTGGCACCACAAAGCAGAACAAGGTCGCTATCCAGTTCAATTCCAAGGTCTTCAAGTATGTAAGGAAGCGTGGCAAGGGTGGCGAGTCCGAGACTGTTATCAGCTACTCCGGGACCCGTGATGGAATCTCCGCTAACCTGCATGGTATGATCGGTTTTAGCTGAGAATATGGTATCGGCATGGGCATTCAGAAGGATAGCTGTATCACCGGTTTTTCCTGATAGTACACCAATTCCATTCCCACCGCCATCCATTGAGGAGTCTGTTAGCCCGGCTTCATCAAACCGGTTGAGTATAAACTTGATGCGATTTTGCTCTTCGAAAGTAGGAGAAGGGATTTCGCCCAGCATCACTAAATTGGCAAGAAGGACTTCCCGATATTTTTTTAGCTTTTTCTCTAATTCGGGTAATTCCTTTTTGAGAGATTCAAGGTTTTTCATGATTATTTAATAATATCGTTGATTTTTCATTATTAAAAGATCAGGAAAAAAAAGATGGAATTCACCTTAGATATGAAAATGAACGAAAAAGACGAGACTTTTAGCGCAATGATAACAATACTTTCTTTTATTAAACGCGTATTGATACCTCTTTATGCCTGAAAGGATCTGATATCTGAGTGCAGTTCACTGCAAATAAAGATCACTTACAAATAAATAAGATTAAATGTGTATAAGCAGTAATAGATCAAACAGCTGCTGCAGTACGCTGGTCAAATTCGGCTAGTGAGCTTTTACCAACAGACTTACCTATTAACGTTGCCGAAGTGCAATCGATGATTTCCACTTCCACATAATCACCTTTTTGGAACTCCTGTCTGTCGAAAACTACCATTTTATTGGTATCGGTTCTGCCGGAGAGCTGTTCATCCGATCGTTTACTGGTACCCTCAACCAGTACCAGATGACGTTTGCCGATCTCTTTACGGTTATTTTTCTCCTGGATGTTCATTTGCTGGCTGATAATTTCAGTAAGGCGCTTTTTCTTCACATCCTCCGGAACGTTATCTTCATATTTTCGATGTGCCAGTGTACGCTCTCTTTCGGAATATGCAAACATATAGGCCAAATCGTACTCAACCTGCTCCATGAGAGTCATGGTGTCGCGGTGCTCCTCTTCGGTCTCATCACAAAAACCGGTGATAATATCTGTAGAAAGTGATACATCCGGTATAATGGATCTCATCTTATCTACCAGCTCGAAATACTGCTCCCGGGTATAGGGGCGCCTCATTCGCTCGAGCATGGTGGTGCTTCCAGACTGAGCCGGAATGTGTATGTAATTACAGAGATTTGGACGCTCTGCAATCAGGTGCAGCAGTGGTTCCGGAAAATCTTTCGGATGGGGTGATGAGAATCGAAATCGAATTTCTGGATTTACTTTGCTTGCTTCGTCCATCAGCTTTGTAAAGTCAATATCTTCATATTGATAGGAATTTACATTCTGGCCCAAAAGGGTAATCTCTTTATACCCCTGCTCGCTTAGTTCCGTAATTTCACGCAAAATGCTTGATAATGGACGGCTCCGCTCGCGACCGCGTGTAAATGGAACCACGCAAAACGCACACATATTGTCGCAGCCGCGCATAATAGATACAAATGCAGTAACACCGTTACCGCTTGTTCTAACAGGGCTGATATCCGCATAGGTCTCCTCAAGTGATAAAAGAACATTGACAGCTTTTCGGCCATCCTCAACCTCTTCCAGCAAGTTGGGAATATCCCGGTAAGCGTCAGGGCCTACAACGATATCAACCAGCTGCTCCTTGTCGATTATTTGATCTTTTATACGCTCTGCCATGCAGCCAAGAACGCCTACCGTGAGATTCTTTTTTTCTCTTTTCAGGCTCCTGAACTCCTTCAGGCGATTCCAGACGCGCGTTTCGGCATTTTCCCTGATCGAGCATGTATTCACAAAAATTACGTCGGCCTCTTCAGCACTTTTTACAGGCATCATTCCCCGATCCAGAAGAATAGAATTCACTACTTCCGTATCAGCGAAGTTCATCTGGCAGCCGTAGGTTTCAATATAAAAGCTCTTATTCTTCATCATGGATGTTGCTTAGAAAAGAAAAATTGTCATTCTAAAAGTTGGTCGATAACAAACGGTATTACTGTTTGAAGGCACAAATATACAAATTTAAGCTCCCGATTTCACTGTTAAGGATTAAAAAAAGAGTGACCGGTATGAAACTAATGGTTGGAGAGGATTTCCAGATTTTGAGCTGACATTTTTAAATAGTAGGTATCTCTGCCGGCTTTGACAGGGCCGCCGAATGGTCCGTTATTTGAGAGTGTCCATCCGCTCACCGCCAGTTCTCCGGATTCAAGAAATGCACCATCAAGTGCGATGTCAGACCTGCTGCCTCCAATAATATGGCTTTCGAGGATTGCACCTTCTGAGTCGAAAAGTATCGCGAATGCATTTTGCCCATCGAAGGGGGGAGGATTTGTAAAGATGTCGGCAGACCGGGTCTCCCCAATGGCAGCCCATACGTTTTCAGCCACCTGAAAAACTGAGTGGATTTCATCACTTTCACTACCGCCAGTCGAAATGATCCACTCCGTCTCAAAAAGCCCGTTTACTTTTACGAGAAATCCGTTTTTGTCACTGGACTCTGTTTGTGAAAAGTCACCGTCTGGAGAATCGGTTTCACCTGCAATGATGTAGCCCCCATCTGCAACTGATGCAATGGACTGTCCTATATCTGTACCTGCACCACTGAATGTTTTTAACCTCTGCGCAGTACCGGCGGAATCCAATTCAAGTATAAATGCCCCGAAGGTGCCCGCGGAAGCGTCATTAAAAAATTGGTCACCGACTTCGAATGAACCGGTAATGGCAAAATTTCCATCAGTTCTTTCTGTAATACCTAATGCTTCATCGTTACCAGAGCTGCCAAATGTATATATCCATTGTAAATCTCCATTCAGGTCTGTGCTAAGAATCAGAATATCTAGGTCGTCTCCGGTCTTGTCAGAAATATCTCCGTTTGATGATCTTGTAGCACCGGCGATAAAGATTTGTTCATTGATGATCTCTAAAGCATACCCATAATCCTCATTTGATCCGCCATATTTTCTAGCCCAGATAAGTGTGCCTTCAGGAGTAATTTTCACCAAAAACAGATCATTTTCACCCCGGTTTTGCTCAGAAAACTGTTGATCGTCAGAGCGGCTGTAGCCGGTAATATAGAGATTGCCATCGGGGTCTTCGGCAGAATCCATCGCCCAGTCGCTATTGGTTCCGCCATAGGTATTAATGAACGATAGTGTACCAGAAGTAGTCAGTTTTATTGCAAACAGATCACGGTTTCCACGGCTCAGCCCCGAAAAGTCTCCATTCTCTGATGTTGTTGTACCTGTAATCAACAAGCCGCCATCAAGGGTATGAAGTATCGATTTTCCGATATCGTCGCTGTCGCCACCAAACGTACGGGGCGGTTCAGGCTCTGAGGCCTCTTCTGTATTCTCATTTTCCGATGGAGCAACGGAATTGCTGCCGCAACCTGCTAGAAAAGATATGGATCCAATCAAAAATAGAATGCGAAAAATTGCATAGCGGTTATTCATAAGAACAGAAGAGGTTGCTGGATACATACAGAAGAATCTTTTTGTTAAAATCGTTCTGTCCGGACCGGCAACCTTTTTTAGTCTATTCTACGATACTTACAAGTTCTACTTCAAACCTGAGTACAACATTTGATGGGATTGGGGAGCCCTGGGGTGGGGTGTTGCCATAACCAATGTCGGGTGGCAAAAAGAGTTCATATTTTGCACCTGCCGTCATTAACTGTAGTCCTTCAGCGAATCCATCAATAACTGAAACGGTATTGAATACGACGGTTTCTCCACTTGGCGAGCTGTCGAATTCAAAGCCGTTTGTAAAGGTTCCTTTGTAATTTACTTCAACTCTGCTCGCCTCTCCGGGAGTCTCCCCACCATCACCTTCCTCTAAAACGCGGTACTGGAGTCCGCTTTCAGTTACGGTGATATCATCGTTCAGGGCGTTATCATCCAGGAAAAACTCGGGATCACGCAGAAACGAATCCAGAGTCATATCGAATACAAGTACAGATCCGCAATTTACGGGTGTACCCTGCGGCGGATTGTCACCATACCCAAGATCGGGCGGAAGAACGAGGCGATAGGTAGAACCTTCGCTCATACGCGTCAGACCGTCTGTGATGCCTGGTAGAATAGTTTCGTTTAGACGAAAGTATTCGATACCATTGCTATTTACAAACTGCTGATCATCTATGGTTCTTCCCACATATTCCGTAAATACAATTAGTCCTGAAGAGGGGAGATCGCCTTCGCCCTCTTCAATCACTTCGTATTGAAGGCCTGTGGATGTAACGATAACACCTTCGCGTGCTGCATTCTGCTCAAGAAAAGCAGATTCATCTACTTCCTGACAGTTTGGATTGCTGGGGCTGTCGAGACAGCCTGTAAAAAGTAAAACAGAGAGTATGAATAGTGGATAGGTGTACTTCATATACGTTGTGATATTGAATTTATAGCGTTTAAATACCGGTTTTTGGCCGGGCGGGGAAAGTTAATAGTTTTTGTTTTATCTGAGAAATGGCTGGCAGGGTATTTGTATCAATATGTTCTGACATTCCTTCCTCATAAAAGTGTTGATTTGTGAAATTGCTCCAATAAGATCGCTCACGATCTATCTTTGGAATGATGGGTTCAATATGCTCAGCATCATAAAAAAGCAGGTTTCTGTGCAGATTTTCGAATGAGTCGTGAACATCACCGGCAAGGGTAACCATGAACGGTGTGGGGGATTCCGCGTAATCCAAAAACAGATTTTGAAGTCCAAAAAGGTCCATCCGAAGGGTGTTGCATACGGTCAGGAGAGAGTCCCGGCTAAAACACTGCTCATTGAGATGGCTGCTTCTGTAGTAATTGAAATTTCGGCTAAGCCTGCGGCTTGTAGTAAGGGTGGCGGCAGAAACCGCAGCAGCGAGCTCCATTGCCGGAGAGTTTAATTTGGCCATGTATCAGGCGACTTTCTCCAATCATTTAAAAGTTCAATATCCGATTTTTTGATGGTTCCCATTTCCAGGGCTACGTCGATTAACGTTGTGTAATCGGTTAGCGTATACAGGGGAATATCTTTATCGCGGAATTTCTGGGTCGATTTATCGAATCCATATGTGAAAATACTTAATACAGACTCAACATGAGCACCAACAAACTGCAGTGCATCTACTACCGACATCACAGAACCGCCTGTTGAGATTAAGTCTTCAATCACTAACGTTGACTGCCCTTTATCAACACCTCCTTCAATCTGGTTGCCAAGCCCGTATGCTTTAGCTTTGGCCCGGACGTATGCCATCGGTTTGTTAAGCCGCTGTGCAACCCAGGCTGCATGCGGGATACCAGCGGTGGCAGTACCGGTTACAACTGCTACATCGCTATATTTTTCTTCAATGATTTTAATGAAGGCGTTGCAAATGGATGTTCGGATTTCAGGATAGCGCAGCGTTAACCGGTTATCGCAGTAAATAGGGGAGTTCCAGCCCGACGCCCAGGTAAAAGGCTCATTGGGTCGCAAAATTACGGCATTAATTTCCAACAGGGACTTTGCAAGCTCTCTGGAGTATTTTTTATCGAGTATCATTTATTCAAACTTTCTGGTTTCTATTCAAACGCACAAAAACAGGCTTTCATGCCTGTATATCCGGCGTTTAAGGTCACGTTACATTTTATATTAGTATAATCGAATTTCTACGACAGGTTGAGAATGAGTGTTGTACCTAATTCGAGTATCACTAAAGCATATATACCTGCGAGAATATCGTCGGCTAATATACCAAATTTTCCGGGCAACTTCTGCAGGTCGTTAATGCCTAACGGTTTCATAATGTCGAAGAAGCGAAAGAGAATAAAACCCGACAACAATACCGTGCTTATCTGAAGTGAAGGTGCTGTAAAATCCACCATAAGAAATACGACGGATTGCCCGGCTAGTTCATCAAGAATAAACTGGGAGGGGTCTTTACCGAACTTTTCTTCGGCAGCGGGTGCACACCAAAGTGAAAGGATGCAACTGAAAATAATGAGTACAGCAATCGCATAGATTCCTGCCGACCATCCAATCAGAAAAACAACTGGCAGTGTTGCCAGGCTGCCCCAGGTACCCGGTGCAACCGGTAACCGGCCGATACCGAAAAGTGTTCCCAGCGCCAATTTAAGTGAATTCATGATGATGAATCAGACCCCAGAATTCTTCTGTTTACCACAATATATTCTACACCGGAATAGACGGTTACTGCTGTCACAATCATCATGCCCCAATAAAAAATATTTGTATCAAAAACCGAGCGAACCATCTCACCGAAACCGCCACCGAACAGCAATAAAAATCCTGTTAACAGAGTGATATATAAAAAAGCCATCTGGATCGCTGTTTTTGCTTTTGCGGTATTTCGGGTTTTAAGTGTGATATTTTTCCGCTTTGTATAGATCCTGAGCAGAGTGATAGATACGTCTCTGAGCACAATGAGAGAGATTGCCCACCAGGGGAACTGTGACGGATCGAGAAAGGGCAGGCATACAAAACCCGCAAATGTGAGAAATTTATCGGCCAGGGGATCCAGAAAAATTCCAACTTCACTTTCTACTTCATATTTACGCGCCAGGTAACCATCTACGGCGTCAGTAATGGCGGCAACCGCAAACACTACAAGACTGATTCCTCTTAACAGAAGGTCATCCTGTATAAAGAGATACAGAAACAGAGGAGCCATAAGAAGCCGAAGACTGCTAAGTAGATTTGGGATTTTATCCACGTGAAATCAATATCTTTAGATTTTTGCGTTTGGTTGTTATTTGCCGTGTAACGTCCGTTGATTATTGCCGGTCAGTGACTTACTGAGCGGGAGTAGGGGCTGATTTTTAATTTTCGAAAGAACATTAAGTTATGAAAAAAAGTAGTTAGGAGCAGATTTTTGCATTGAACAGATTTTAAAATTTCATTTTCAAAATCAGAACTTTATGAATGGACGGTAAAACCCTATTTTCTATCCTATGAAACAAGCACATATTATTTCTGTAGGAAACGAGCTGTTAATCGGAGACACTGTGAATACCAATGCTTCCGGAATTGGAAGCTTTCTTACCGGTCTCGGCTTTGATGTGAAACGTGTTACAACATTACCGGATCTTTATGAACCGCTTCAGAAAGAAATTGCGGAATCACTCCACCAAGCCGATTTAACGATCATTACAGGCGGCCTTGGTCCAACCCACGACGACATAACAAAGAAAGTGGTCTTTGAACTTTTTGGCGGGGAAATGATTACCGATATGCAGGTACTGAAACATATAGAACAAATATTCGAAAAACGTGGATTTGAGATGAGCCGGGCCAATCGTGAACAAGCAATGGTGCCCGATTCCTGCAATGTACTGTTCAATAAAAAAGGCACTGCTCCCGGGATGTGGTTTAACCAGGACGGCCGCTGCCTGGCTGTTTTACCGGGTGTACCTCATGAAATGGAATATTTGCTTGAGAACGGCGTGCGTGATAAAATACAAGAGACCTTCACCGGCCTGGATGTGTGGGTAACTGAATATTTTAAAACAGCCGGGATTCCCGAAAGTACATTAAGTGAACAGATTGGAAACCTTAATCAGTTTGTAAATAACGGGGTGGGCGTTGCATACCTTCCCGGCCCAGGAGGAGTGACAATAAGGATAAGTGCAAGTGGCAAAGATAAAAACAGTGCGGCGGATAAGCTCCGGGATTTAAAAAAACTGGTCAACGAACGGGCGGGAGAATTTATTTATGGGAAAGGTAAAAATACCATGCTCGAAGAGGTTATTGGGAAACTTCTTACGGATCAGAAAAAAAGTATTTCAACAGCTGAAAGCTGTACGGGGGGCATGCTCGCAGATCGGATTACCAATATTGCCGGTTGCAGCCGCTACATGAATGGTGGCGTTGTTACTTACTCCAATGAGAGCAAGGTGAACATTCTGGGTGTTTCTGCGGATGACATTGAAAAACATGGCGCCGTGAGCTCGCAGGTGGCTCTCCAAATGGCCAAAAATGTTGCTGAGCTCTACAACGCCGACATTGGTGTGGCAACAACAGGTATTGCGGGGCCAGGGGGCGGTACAGCCGAAAAGCCGGTGGGTCTGGTTTACATGGGGTTTTGGATGGGTGGTTCTCATTTCGCTTTGAAGACTATCTTTACGGAAGACAGGCTTATCAATAAGAAGAGGTCGGTAGCGGTTGTATTGGACACCGTTCGCAGAAATTTACTAGGAATTGATGGCATACCCTACAATTTAAAACCCATCAATCCGTGAATGTTTTATTAGGTCTTATTCTTTCAACAGTGCTATCTGCCGGACTACCTGATTTTTCAGCAGCACAGGATACAATTCCGGCAAACACACCCGTAGATTCACTGCTTAAACAGCGTTTAACTCCACCCACTCCCAGACTTCCGGAGTTCTCTAATTTTACCCTGGTTACTCAGGAAACCGAGGAAGTTCCTGAAGAGGAAATACCCGATACCGTATATGTCTGGGAATATGATAAACCAACAACACTCGAGACGGCAGATACAGACAGTACCCTGCGCTGGCTGGATTATGTGAATATGGCTGAGCGGTTTTACAGGCAAAAAGGAGCCGCAACATACAGGCTGGGGACAAACGGACGAATGGATGGAGTGGAAATTTTCGCCAGTGAATCCCGCCATATCGACCTGGTGATGGAAGATATGCGAATAAATACACCACTAACCGGACTGGCGAACTGGAACCGGTTGGTTGTCCATAAAATATCGGAGATGGCAACGTCGGATTTTGGCACAAGCTATCGGGCAGATGTGCGTTTGCGGGATCACTACCTGGTAGAACCCCGAACCTATCTGAATTTTGACGAGAGCAAATTCAACAACCGAAGTCTTGAGTTTTCGTTTGCCCAGAATTTCAGGAAAGACACAAATGTTGAATTTTCATTCTGGGATCGTCGTGATGGGGGTGGCTACCGGCGCAGTAATGTTCAGGGAATGCAGGCCATGGTGCGGGTTTATCATCAAATATCAGACCCCTGGATGCTCAAGGCCGGGTTCATCAATAACTCTATGGACAGGGAAGAGCCTTTTGGATATACCGTAACAAACCCGGATCTGTTTGCATTTAATCGCTTTACAGAGTCACCGCTTGAGAGCAATGCAGAATCAAAACAGGCATCTTCGGACATTTACATACAGTTTCATCACCGATCGGACACAACTGAAACAGTTCGGTCAAAACTTGGTTTTCACTATCAAACGCATAAGTGGGATTTGACCTATTCTGCCGACTCCCTGGATACCGTCTTCAGAAACGCTGAGTTTTTTTCGCAGCACAGAATTCGCGTAGCGGGAGCCGAGTTTACCGGTACGGGCAGGTTGTTCCTCCTCGGTGAAAAGAATGGAGATAACCTGAGTGAAACTTCCTGGAGTGGAGTGCAGGCGAGCCTTGACTACCGGCAGCAGATTGCAGGATTTTTTGAACTGTTGGGAAGGGCCTCTTCTGAGTGGATCAGTGACGGACGCCAGACATCATCTCTGTCTTTAAAAACGGTTTTTCGGCCCTTTAATCGGCTTGAATTGAGTGCATTTGGTGGAGCTGCATCCTTAGCACCCGATATACAGTCTCTATACTGGCAATCGCTGGAATACTTTGGGAACGCAGACCTTCCAAATGAGGAGACGACATATCTGGGGGCGAGTGCAGAAATCGGACTGGGTCGGTATTTCACGCTCGGCGTTCGGGGAGATGTAAGAGAAAATGATGGAGCACCTTTTCTGAATAGTGAAAATAGGTTTATAGCAGTCGATGCCTATACAACAACCAGCGGCACCGCTTGGCTTACTTTTAACTCAAGAATTTTTGAAGGTGAATTGTCCGGACAGATGCATAGATACTCTTCTGACAGTACATCGCCGGTAAATGAGCTACTGAACAGTTCGGGAGACAGAGTTTGGCTAAAAAGTCGCCTATTCTGGAAGAATTATGTGTTCGACAGGGCTGCATTTGTGAAAGCCGGCGTGATAGGGCATTTTACACCCGGTGAATACCGTGCAGCACAGTTTATAGCACCCTTAAACCGGTGGCAGCACGGAACGCAAGAGTTGCTTAACCCCTCGCATTATCGGATGGATGTTGAAGTTTCTGCGCGTATTCGCTGGTTTATGATGTTGCTAACATGGGAAAATGTTCTTGACCAGGCGGGGCAGCTGGGCTACTTTGAAACAGTCGGCTATCCTATGCCCGCGCGGCGTTTTAAATTTGGTATAAGGGTACTGTTCACAAATTAACAGGAAAAAAATGAGCATTGGTTACATATTTAAAGAAGGTATTGCAGGTCTGACAAGAGCTAAACTGGCGGCATTTACATCAATGTTTTCACTGTTTATTGCCGTTCTTTTGATTGCTGTGCTGTTTCGCATCGGATACAATATCTACGAGCTCAGCAATGTAATTCGCCAGCAGGTGGAAGTGGAAGTATTTCTGGAGCCTGCCGAAGAATCTGATCATCGCAATTTTGGTGAACTGCTTCTTCAAAAGAACGAAATTACCGGACTTGAATATATATCTGCCGACAGCGCCGCTTCAATTTTTCAGAAGGAGTTTGGATTTGGGGCCGAATCGATCGCGCAACTCAATTTTTTACCTGCTTCCTACAAAGTGGTGATGTCTGATGAACTGACCGTCGCACAAATCGATTCAATTGTACAGTCCATTCGCCCAATGGAACAGGTTGATGAAGTACGCTTTAACCTTTCACTGCTTCAAATGATAGAAGAGAGAACCGATACAATGCTGATTGCCGGCGCAGGAGTTGGTTTTTTCATTTTATTCGTTGCTATTATATTGGTATTCAACACTATACGACTCACCATCTATGCCAAAAGAGATTTGATTCAGGCTATGAAACTGGTGGGGGCAACGAATGGGTTTATAAGGCGCCCCTTTTTGGTTGAAGGTATTTTACAGGGTCTAATAGGAGGGCTGGCAGCTTCTGCAACCGTATTTGCCCTGTTTAAGTGGATCATCCCTGAATTTATTCCGCAGCTGGGAGTACTCTCCTGGCCCTTTGGACGCTGGTATTTCTTAACAGGGGGTACAATAATCCTGGGGATGATTCTGGGATGGTTTGGAAGCCGCTGGGCTGCCCGGAGGTTCATCAAAGATTCAAGGGTCGGCTAAAAAAAAGAGGTTGATTCCATGATTGAATCAACCCAGGCTCCCCAGGAATTTTTAATCGTTCATAGTCTTGATTTTGTCGCCGCTCTCTTTTCTGCGGTTACAGGCCACTTTATCCTTGCAGGTGCCAAACAGGTGCAGGGAGTGCCCGTCAACATTAAAGTCGTGTATTTTCTCCATCAGGCTTTGAATTTCGAGAATCCGGGGATCGCAAAATTCAATAACTACGCCACACTCTTTGCAGATCATGTGATCGTGCTGCTGGTATGCATAAGACCGCTCGTAGTAATACTGATTTTTCCCAAACTGCTGGCGCTGAACCAGGCCACACTCAATCAGCAGATCCAAGGTGTTATACACCGTGGCACGGGATACTCTTGTGCCGGAATTTTTCATATTGAAAAAGATATCGTCTGCATCAAAGTGTCCGTCCGAACGATATATCTCTTCAAGCACCATGAAACGCTCGGGAGTCTGGCGCTGGTTTTTTTCTTTTAAATAGGTTCTGAATATTTCTTTTACCAGGAGTATGGTTTCTTCTTCGGCCTGATGTGCCATAAGTTCTAAGTAAATATGTTGTGTTTGATATTTTTTTTAAACGGAATCGGTTACAGAATATTAGCGTTCAATAATATGAATTAAAAAACAGTATCAATACACTATTAAATTTGAGTTAAAATTTTATCTTAAGTCAAATTGCTAAATTAATCCGTTGATATATGCCTACGCTCGTTGCTTTTGAAACTCTGCCCGACCTATACCTGAATCTTGCGAAAAAATACAAAAATTCTACCAAAACAGCTTTTGCCTATAAACCGTCTCCCAAAGAGGACTACAAGCCCGTAGTCTGGGATACCGTAAAGGAAGATGTGACCGCAATTGCCAGTTACTTGATCGAAAATGATATTGAAAAAGGGGATCGTGTGGCAATCCTCAGTGAAAACAGGTATGAATGGGCTGTTGTTGATCTTGCCATACAGATGGTGGGCGCAATTAATGTATCTCTTTACACAACGCTCCCCCCGAATCAGTGCGAATATATCCTGCAGGATTCCGAGGCGAAACTCTTTTTTGTTTCAACAGGTATTCAGCTAAAGAAAGCCATTCAGGTTTTTGATAACTGTCCTGATCTAACATCGGTGGTGGCATTCGATGAGCCAAAGGTTGAAAAGTATATGAAACACGATTTTGTACATCTTTTCGACATGGTTTGTGCCTCCGGCCTTAAAGCAGAGCAGAAACACGCCAAGGAGTTAAAAAAACGATCGTCGGCAGTTAAGCCTGAGGATGTTGCAACGTTGATCTATACATCCGGTACAACCGGAAAACCGAAAGGGGCAATGTTAACGCACAGAAATATTGTGAGCAACATTAAATCTGCTCATGAAGCTATCGACATTGGAGAGGAGGATCGCGTTCTATCTTTTCTGCCTCTTTGCCACTCTTTCGAAAGAACGGCGGGATACTATGCTATGATGGTGGGTGGTGCAGAAATCTTTTATGCAGAAAGTGTTGATACTGTCGCAAAAAACATGACGGAAGTTCACCCAACGATTGTGGTGAGCGTGCCCCGCCTGTTTGAAAAAATCTATAACCTTGCCAACAAGAGTGTGAAAGAGGGAAGTGCAATACAGCAAAGTATTTTTTCCTGGGCGCTAAATGTTGGTAAACGGTACTGGAAGGGTGAACGTGGACTTATCAGCATACAAAAAAACCTCGCCGACAAATTGGTATTCAATAAGTTAAAAGAGAGAACAGGCGGCAACATCCGCTTTTTTGTCTCCGGCGGTGCAGCATTACCCCCAGATATCGGAACCTTTTTTATGTCTGCAGGGCTGAATATTCTGGAGGGATATGGCCTCACGGAAACATCACCCGTAATGTGCTGTAACCGATATGGTGACGAGGTTATCGGGACTGTGGGTAAAGTGATAAACGGGGTAACAGTGGGTATACAGCGTCTGGAAGACAACGAGATTATCGCGCAGATAAGCGGGGAAGATTACCCTACAAACCTGAGTTCGGAAGCGGGCGAAATATTGAATCGTGGCCCAAATACAATGAAGGGGTACTGGAAAAATGAGGAAGCCACCAAAGAGATGATTGATGACGATGGATGGCTCCACACCGGTGATGTAGGACAATTTGAAAACGGTCGATTAAAAATTACCGATCGTATTAAACATATGATTGTAAATGCTGGCGGAAAAAATATCTATCCTGGGCCTATTGAAGATATGTTCAAAACCAGCCCATGGATCGATCAGCTTGTGGTGGTGGGAGAGAGGCAGAGCTTTATGGCTGCATTGATTGTTCCCGATTTTGAAGCTCTTGAAAAACATGCAAGACAGCATGATATTTCCTACTCAGATATGGAAGATCTGCTTCAGCACGACTCCATTAAAAATCTGTTCAGCAAAGAGGTTCGATCTTTTTCGAAAGAGCTCGCATCACACGAAAAAATCAGGGATTTCAGGCTTTTGGCTCAGGAATTTTCTGTTGAAACCGGGGAACTTACACCTACTCTAAAAGTGAAACGCCGCGTTATTGAAGATAAATTTGGTCACCTGATTGAGGATATCTTTTCAGAAGACTGATATCAGGTAATATCAGTAGATTAAATGGGCTGTATCTGGCAGGTATTTTGAATAAGTCTGGAAACGGTGTTGACCCGCATCCAGACTTAGCAGCTTTTTTTAAGTTGCTTTCTCCTTCCGCGCATCAATAAACGACTTAACACCCAGAATCAAAAACAGGATGCACAGCGTTGCCATAATCGCCTGGCTAACGGCCGCCATAAATCGCTCAGGAGTCTCTCCTCCGGCCAGGTAGGCTATAGTAGATGTGAGCCCACCAAATGAACCGCCCAAGCCAAGTATCGCAAGCAGAAGCGCAGCGTGCATGGCATGTTTTCGCATCGACTCTTTTTTAGCTGCAAGAAAACCCAGCCCTGAAAATACAATTCCAAAAAATGCAGGAATAAGTGCGGTTATACTTGCAGCCCCCGATATGTAGTACGAAAAGATTCCAAGAATAATGAGCAGAATTCCAAGATTTATAGTGAGTTTAGACATAATAATATTAGTTTTGTTGGTTTACATGATTTAAAAATCGTTTTACACGCCGGCTGTTTACACCCAGGTCTCCATGCCCGACCCTGCTGGCGCTTTTAATATGCAGCACGCTTTTAGACTCATCCTTTTTCTCAACAGAGATTTTCACATCATCTTTAAATCCAAAGACTGGAATGCGAAATACAGCATCTACACGAAATGTCTCTCTGTTGGCTGAATGTTGATGCGGATCCATTTTTTTGAGGGCTTCAATTACAATTGAGTATGTTTCAGACTGAGGCATATCATATTCAACAGAATGGATAACGCAGTTCGGAGTGTCGGGACAGGGTTCAAACGGATGTGGCTGATCGGTTTTTTTCTGAAAATCGGTCTGCAGAGATCCGGTAAATATTGACAGCAAAAGAAACATCATGGAAGTTGTGATATTTATGAATTCACAGTTAGTTTCCCCTGCAAAACCGTAAACAATCCTCAGACGTTTCAGCTATTTTTATGATTTTTCTGTTTTTTGGTTTGATGAAGCCGGCGTCCACCGAGTGATCAATCATGGAAATGAGTGAGGCAAAAAACCCGTCGATATTATAGATAACAACCGGTTTGCTGAATATACCGATTTGATTCCACGTAATGATTTCAAAAAGCTCTTCAAGTGTTCCAAACCCGCCCGGTAGTGCAACAAAGGCGTCGGCAAGATTGGCCATGGTTGATTTTCGCTCGTGCATATCGGCAACGGTTATAAGCTCTGTGATATCCCGATGAGCCACCTCTTTTCGAAACAGCCCTTTTGGGATTACCCCGGTAACTTCTCCGCCGTTATGCATAACCGAGTTAGCCAGACTTCCCATTATCCCGAGAGAAGACCCGCCATAAACCAGGCGAATGCGGTTTTCCGCCAAACGTTCTCCAAACTCTTTAGCAGCGTCTAAAATAGATGGGTGTCTGCCATCAGAGGAGCCACAATACACGC
>DATGBT010000118.1:0-2151 GCA_035312505.1 Balneolaceae bacterium
AAGAAGTGAACCTGGAGCTGGTGCACCACCTCACCATGGCCAAAGAGAAGCTGGAGATGCAGGCGCAGGGAATAGCCGACCACATCTGGGAGACCTATGAAATCTTGATGGATCAGCTGGAAGAGGAGCTCGGTGAGGAGATGGAGCCCGTAGAGGCAAAAGAGAGAATTGCTGCTGTACGTCAGAAGCTTAACCGTATCGGGGAGGTGAATCCGCTGGCGATTGAGGAGTATGAGGAGGAGAAAGAGCGGCTCGATTTTTATGAGGAGCAAATCGAGGACCTTCACGGGGCCGAAAAGGAGATGCGCGAAACCATTCGCGAAATTAACCAGACCGCAACCGCACGTTTTAATGAGACCTTCGACAAGATCCGGGCCAACTTCAAAACCGTTTTCAATACGCTGTTCCACGAAGATGACTACTGTGACCTGATCATTGAGGAGGACTCAGAAGATCCCCTGGAGGCGAAAATTGATATCAAAGCCAATCCCAAAGGTAAGCGGCCGTCGAGCATTAACCAGCTATCGGGGGGAGAGAAAACGCTGACCGCTATTGCCCTTCTCTTTGCGATCTACCTGGTGAAGCCCTCTCCGTTTTGTGTGCTGGATGAGGTGGATGCCCCTCTTGATGACGCCAACATTGAGCGTTTCTCGCAGATGATCCGCAAGTTTAGTGACGATACGCAGTTTATCATCATCACTCACAACAAAAAAACGATGGCCAAGGCCGAGATGATGTACGGGGTAACTATGCCCGAAACCGGCGTGAGCCGCCTGGTGGGTGTGAAGCTGGATGAAGTGGAAGAGGTGTAGGGTTTTCGTATAGACAGAACTGATTAAAAAAAACCGAGCTGAAATTCCATTCATCTATTTCAATCGAAGTTCCTTTTTATACCACGAAACGCCAGGTAATTCTAAAGTACACGAGATAGATAAATATCAAGTGTATTGCAAAAAGAGCGTCCTTAACATTTTTATATATTGGAGAGCATCTGTATTGATCTATGGTAAAAGTGTATTGGCTGAAACGTTCACAATCATCCACCCATTGTTTTCCGGCGACAAAGGTATCCTGCTGGTTTCTCGCAGATGATATCGTCGCAAAGCGATCCTTTTGGGGCTGTGTTGCGCTGATTAAAGATAGGTTTCTCGATAGTACCACAACCACCCCTAAGGATAGCTTTTCTGCGAAACTCGGCGGATTAATCAGCGAGACTCTGCCCCAACGGGACGCCTTTGGCGCGAGAAACAATAACTATACGTTTAGTTAATTCAATTAAAATACGTTTAACGTTTAGGTCGGCACGGGTATAGCATCATGAAATATTAGCGTTTTCGTGAATTTGTGGCTCAATACGTCAAATTCTTCCTTGACTTATTTTTTCTATTTTATCTATCCTTTAATGAAAATTCCTTGTTTTCGGAACTTTTAGAAAGGAATAGTATATTTCATTAAACAAATAAAGGTGGTAATGGATATACAAGCAACCAAATTAGACCTTATCAAAAAGCTTTTAGATACAACCGAAGAATCCGTATTGGACGATGTAAGAAAAGTACTTACAAAGAGACAGGATTTTGAGTATTCGTTATCTGATGGTGATTACATACTAATCGATAAACGGAGAGAACGGCACATAAAAGGAGAAAGCTCTTCATTTTCCTGGGATGAAGTAAAAAAACAAGCAAGGCATACCGCTGCTAAATGACATACGAATTGGAGATTAAAGATGAAGCCCGCAAAGAAATTATTGAGGCTTATCTTTATTATGAAAAAGAGCAGCAAGAATTAGGTGAGCGATTTTTAAAACACCTTGATGATTCTTTTCAGAGAATAATAAAGAATCCCAGCCAATTTCCTCAAAGACGCCCACCCTATCGTGAGGCTTTTGTTCAAATATTCCCCTTTCTGATTATTTTTGAGATTGATGGAAGTGATATCATAGTTTATTCCGTTTTTCATACCCGTCAAGACCCTAAAAAGAAACCGTAAACCGATATTTTGTAAATCATTCCAGCCATTTTATATCCAGATTAAACATACCTCGGAAAAAGTGAATACAAATATTGGTATCAAGCAGATAAGTCATTCAAATTTTCCCGGATCTTTAGATTCAACCCTCTCCTCTATCAACTCCCGTATGATTACATC
>DATGBT010000119.1:0-4195 GCA_035312505.1 Balneolaceae bacterium
GACAATTCAGTGAGAGAGACCAAACTTGATGAGATAAGTAAGGAAAAGTCTCCGAATACCCGCAAAGCAGAGAGTCTTTCTGCAGTGAGAAAAGAGAATTTTGACAGCGATCTGATTATTGAAAAAGCAGACAGGTATGTATTGGCACAGCGTACACTACTTGATGAAAGTCAAACTTCTTCAATAGAAAATGAAAATGCATACTCTCAAAAAGAGACCACATACGATCCGATAGATGATGCAATTTTTACTTATGCGACCCGGGAAAGCGGTACAAGGCTGATAACTTCAGACATGGACTCCCAACACGGGCCGTCCCTGACAATTGGGTTCATGTTATCACCTGATTTGAGTACTGCCGGAACGATATCAAATTTCGACAAACCCGGTTTTAAAGGCGGAGTTCTGGCTGAACTCTCATTCTCTGACCGTATTTCTGTCCGCAGCGGAGCAATCTTTTCGAATGTTCGGTACAAAGCAGGTCAAAATGATTACAGAGCACCTGAAAACTGGAATTATGGTGTAAGTCCCGATCAGACGTTTGCAATTTGCCTGATACTCGATATACCGGTCACTCTTAAAGCGACGATGATTCAGCTTGAAAGATCAAATTTTTATGTAACCGGCGGGGTATCCACCTACGTGATGCTGAGCGAAGAGTATAAATTTGACTACGGTGCGAATGCATCACCCAATTTAACCAGTGAATGGGAAGGGAAAACCGGAGACAGGTTCTGGGCAAGCAACCTCTCATTTTCAATTGGTTACGAGATGGATATTTCCGATCGGGTTGCATTGCGGGCAGAACCTCATCTTTATGTACCTATAAGAGAAGTGGGATGGGGCAATGTGAAACTCTATTCGATGGGCACTTCAGTATCACTGAACGTTCGAATGTAACCAGTCAAAGCAATTAAAAAACCATAATCTCAACCATATATCAGAGCCATGAAAGAATTAAAAATGGATTCCAATCCGAATGCAAATTTCTTACGTACGTTTACAGGAATGATGGTAATCACAGTTTTGATGCTTAGTGCCTGCAGCGACAGCGGAATGACCTCAACCGATAATGATAATGATGACATGGACCCAATTGAAAATGGAGGAGATGAGATTGGGTCGGAGCCGGTATTTACAAACATTCAGGCGATCTTCGAGCAGAATTGTGCAAGCTGCCATATTGGAAGCAGCACCAACGGAGTTCGCTTAGACAGTTATGAAAACGTGATCGAAAGCGTGGGCGACCAATATGGTACAAATGTCGTCCAGCCGGGTGATGCTGATAACAGTCCGCTCGTGGATAAAATTGAACCGAATCCTCAGTTTGGCAACAGAATGCCCCAGGGAGGCCCATTTTTATCACAGGAAAGAATCGATCAAATACGTTCCTGGATCAACCAGGGTGCTGAGAACAATTAATCAACAAATTTTATTATGACAACTTTTAAACGTGCAGCCATTTTAATCATCTTTCTGCTGATCAGCAGCAGCGTGAATGCGCAATCATTTATGACCGAGGAGGGAGATGTTGAGTTCACGTCAAGTGTGCCGCTGCATACGTTTACGGGTACATCAAGCCAGTTAAATGGATTGATTGATTTTGACAAAAACCTTGTGGACTTCTACATCGATCTGCAGACGCTCGACACGGGAAACGGCCGCAGAGACCAGGATATGTACAGTACCCTAAATGTAGAAGATCACCCTTTTGCTGAGTTCACAGGTGAGCTGACCACGGAATTCAATCAAAATTCGGAAACGGCTCAAAATGTTTCAGTTGAAGGAGACTTTACCGTGAATGGAGTAACCCGTGAAATTTCGGTAGATGGTGAATTAACGCTGAATGGCGATGTGCTAAAGCTGAGTGCAGGCTGGATAATCAATATCACCGACTATGATATCGAACCACCGGGAATTCTTTTTTATAAGGTTGATGAAGAGATGGATATTGAAATTGAAGCAGAGTTGATGCAGCAGAGCAACGAATAATAATCAGTAAAAACGATAGGATTTGATATGATAGGCTCGATGATAAAGCAAATAGCATTAATGATGCTGGTCACTATAATAACTCTTTCTCTATTTCCTGATCTGTCAGAAGCACAGCTAAAACGAGAAAGGGCTGTTACAACCGTTCTTGCCGACCCCGCCTTCCGTGCCACAAAAAATGTGGGGATCAGCACGATTATAAATCCGTCATCAGGAGATTTACACTACTCTATTCTTCACACGTTTGGGCTTGTTGAAGGTGGAATAGACAGATTCTATGGTTTGGATGACGGGGCGAATACCAGGCTCGGTTTTATCTACGGAGTCACGGACCGAATTTCCGTTGGATTGGGCAGGATGACATTCCGGAAGGTTGTGGACATATCAACCAAAGTACATTTGATGCGGCAGACAAATGATGCCAGCAGGCCATTAAGTATTGCTGTGAAAGGAGCTACCGGCATTTCTACTGTATCGGGACAGGGTCTCGAATTTAATGAGCGCCTCAGCTACTTTACTTCCGTGATGTTTGCCAGAAAGTTTAATACTGTTGGGATACAGCTAACTCCCATGTATTCTTACTTTAATCGTGTGTTGGGTGAAGATGAGCAGAGTCTGTTTGGTATGGGAATACTTTTGCAGGTGGATCTAAATGATCGTTTTGCTGTAAGCTGGGAGTATTTGCCTGTTTTTGGCAGTCGTAATCCGGGCACCGAAGATGCCATGGCATTATCTTTGGATATTGATACGGGCGGACACGTTTTCCAAATCTTTTTTGCAAGTTCGCAGTGGCACAACGAGCAGTTTATTATGGCGAACAACAGGGATCGTTTCTGGGAAGGGGATTTTCGATTCGGTTTCAATATCCACAGGGTTTTTGGCCTTTTTTAACAGTATCAATTCACATCGATAGCTCAGGTCTGAGCCTTGAGGTGCATAAATAAGAGATGATCAGCAGCGGAAGGATTGGTATCTTTACGGTTTGCAATTTTTAACAGGCCACAATTTCTGAATGAAGCCATCCTACGTCTATTTCGATCTTGATAACACACTCCTAAACCATACCAAAGCTGAAAGTGAAGCCCAGAGAGAGACATATACCGGATTCCCTGAGTTTGAAGAAACAGACATCGATTCCTGGCTGATCGCCTATAAAGAGGAGAACCATAAACTCTGGCTGAAGTACCAGGAGGGCAAAATTGACCGGGAATTTTTGCAGTACCAGCGTTTTCTCCGGCCCATGAAGAAACTCGGGCTTTCTACAGACAGAAGTGCAGAAATCGGGCGGGCTTATATGCAGAACTACAGAAAATACTGGACGTGGGTTGATGGTGCGAAAGAGGCGCTGGAACTGGTTGCAGATCAATTTCCTGTTGGGATTGTAACCAATGGCTTTCTTGAAACACAGCAGAAAAAAATTGAGGTGATGGAGCTGGATCAGTATACCGACAACTTTATTATTACCGAAGAAGTGGGGGTGATGAAGCCTCACCCCAAAGTGTTTGACGTTGCTACAGAGCGCTCAGGGGCTGAAAGAAATAAAATCCTGTATGTTGGAGACTCCTACTCTTCAGACGTCATTGGCGGACGTGATGCCGGCTGGCAGACCGCCTGGTTTACTGCATTTATGAAGGACATTGAGGAGAGCCAAACCGCCGATTTTATGTTCGATCGCTTCCCGATGCTCACGGATTACCTGAACGGAAAATAGAGTTGGCGCAATTTGTATTCGTGGCACCACTGCACGATTTCAGTTTTAAATTAAGTGATAAACCATTGAGTGGTGCCACGAATTACTGAGTTTCAGAGCACAAACAGACATGGTATGTTTATCCAGAGATAAACAACAGAGACCGGCCGTTGACGCAAGGAGAAGAATTAAGTCATGGTTAGTTAAAACATACCATGTCAGAACACGGCTCACTCGTGGTAGCATTGCACAATCAGATCATGCTCGCCAAAACATACCATGTCTTCTCTTAACCTAGACTGGTGCGTAAACCTCATTCTCTGGAGAACTGCGAATCACTGCTCCACGAACACAAACTCTTCACCGTCAAAGAGACCTTTGTCGCTCATTTTGAGGCTGGGAATCACCAGCAGAGCCATAAATGAGATTAGCATAAAAGGAGCCTTCAGAGTGCTTCCCATCTCTCGCGAAATTTTACTGAGGCGTTCGTACCCCTCGGCTACAATTTCACCG
>DATGBT010000120.1:0-3950 GCA_035312505.1 Balneolaceae bacterium
CTGATTATTGATATAAATATACTTGAAGAGGCTTTTCAAATCATTTTAAGCGCTGTGGAAAAGCATCAGTAAGTTCATTCATTGCCTGCTTTTTTTCTGATTGGAACTGCAACACAAAGTCAGATTCAGTAAGTTAAAAGAATAGAACAAAAAGTTAAGAGAATAGAACAGGAACGAAATTGAACTATTATGCCTGCCGTTAAAGAACTTGCCAAAATGATTGATCACTCGCTTCTTCATCCCACGATGACAGACGGCGATCTGAAACGTGAATGTGAAGTAGCCAAAACCTACGACGTAGCCTCAGTCTGTATTAAACCGTATGCTGTAAAAGAGGCCGTGAAGTGGCTGAAGGGTACGGATGTGGAAGTGGGATCGGTGATCGGTTTTCCACATGGAAACTCATCAACAGAGATAAAAATCAAAGAGACGCGGCTGGCTTGCGAAGAGGGAGCAACCGAAATCGATATGGTGGTGAATATCGGGAAAGTACTCGGCGGCGACTGGGAGTATGTGGCGGATGAAATCGGGCAGATTGCGGAGGAAACCCATCGTCACGGCGCAATTTTAAAGGTGATTTTTGAGAACGATTTTGTGACAGGCCGTGAAGATAAAATCAGGCTTTGTGAAATCTGCAGTGAAAAGGGCGCCGATTTTGTGAAAACATCCACGGGATATGGTTTTGTAAAAGGTATCGATGGAACATACAGCTACCGGGGAGCTACCGATGAAGACCTGAAGCTGATGAGGGAACACGCTGATCCGGACGTGCAGGTAAAAGCTGCCGGTGGGATTCGCACGCTGGAAGATCTGCTGCGCGTGCGTGATTTGGGAGTGACAAGAGTTGGCGCAACAGCTACGGAAGCCATTATAGAAGCAGCCAGAAAGCGTTTTAATTGATTTTTTAACCAAATAAATTATTCATGGACGAATCGACTGCTGAACAAAAACAGATCGTGATATATGGGAGCTATGGATACACCGGCCGGTTAATATCGGAGCTCGCATCAAAAAGCAGTCACAATGTTTTACTGGCTGGCAGGAACGGCTCAAAGCTGAAAAAGCAGGCTGATACACTTGGATTACCATTTCAAACTGCAAGCCTTGAACGGCCGGAGGAGATGAATAGCCTTTTAAACAACGCTGCGGTGGTGATTCACTGTGCGGGCCCATTTCATCAAACCTGGAAGCCAATGCTTGATGCCTGCATTCGTAATAACTGCCACTATCTCGATATAACGGGAGAAATTGACGTATTTGAAGGGGTTAAAGCCAAGGGAAATGAAATCAGCAAGGCCGGAATAATGGCCATGCCCGGAACCGGTTTTGATGTGGTTCCTACTGATTGTATGGCACTCTATCTGAAAAAAAAGCTGCCTGATGCCGTAAATCTTGAACTGGCCTTTATGGGGCTTGGCGGCGGAGTTTCTCATGGCACAGCTCAAACAATGGCCGATAATCTCGGCAGTGGCTCGCTTATTCGTGAAAATGGGAAAATCAAAAAGGTTCCGGCTGCTTTTAAAGTGAAAGAGATCGATTTTGGCAGGGGAACAAAAACTGCGGCCTCTATTCCATGGGGCGATGTTTCAACGGCCCATTTTACTACGGGTATTCCCAATATTACAGTTTATACGGCCATGAAACGTTCAGCTGTACGTGTATTGAAACTGTCTAACTACCTGGGAGCGGTGTTGCGTCTCTCAGTCGTAAAATCGTTCATCAAAAAATGGATTAGTAAGAATGTTGACGGCCCGGATGCAAATTCAAGAGAAGAAGGTATAAGCATAATATGGGGCCGTGTTGAAAATGACAAAGGCGAAGCAATCGAAGCCAGACTGATAACGCAGGAGGGGTATGCATTAACGGCCGAAACCGCCTGGCTCATTGCTCGAAAAATAGCTGCCGGACATTATGAGACAGGATACCAAACTCCGGCGGCAGTATACGGAGAAGATTTGATTATTGAATTTGATGATTCTGAATTCGTGACTGTATGAAACGAATGCAAAATTAACAGGTAACTATTCTTTCTTAGATAATAAGTGCAATCCCTTCCTTAATGATTGGTTGAAGATTGTATTTGTGGTTTTTTGTTATTTCCAATAGATTGCATATGTATAAAACATGTGTAAAATATGAAGCCAATCAAAGGTCGCGGCAGTGCCGTAAATCCCAAAAATCGCTTTACTGAGAAAGAAGTTCAATATGATATTGATGAGGAAACGGGGCAGCTAAAGCGCCCCAACACCAGGCTGTTTCCGGACCACACCACACAAATCATCTCCCGAAATAACAGCCCGGATATTGGGTTTGATGTGAGCGTGAACCCTTATCGTGGTTGTGAGCATGGCTGTGCTTACTGCTATGCAAGACCCTCCCACGAATTTCTTGGGATGAGTGCAGGACTTGATTTTGAATCAAAAATCGTGGTGAAGTATAATGCACCAAACCTGTTGCGAAAAGAGCTTTCAAATCCATCGTGGAAGCCCCAGACACTGGTAATGAGCGGCGTTACAGATCCATATCAGCCCATTGAAAAAAAGCTGGAAATTACCCGTGGTTGTGTTCAGGTTCTCACAGCAAGTCGCCATCCGTTGGTAATTATCACCAAAAACTACCTGGTTACCCGAGACATAGATCTGCTTTCCGAACTGGCAGAGGTCAATGCTGTGAGAGTAGTGCTATCCATCACTTCACTTGATCCGGCCATTACCAATACGATGGAGCCGCGCACATCGCGTCCTCGGAAAAGGCTTCAGGCAGTACGTGAGCTCAGTAATGCCGGAATTTCCGTTCAAGTGAATATTGCACCTGTTATACCAGGCCTTACTGATGATGAAATTGTACCCATTATGGAAGCCTCAGCAGAAGCGGGAGCAAAATCTGTATCATTGGTAAACCTGAGGCTGCCGTATGGAGTTAAAGATCTTTTTGTGAAATGGCTCGACGATCATCAACCCAACCGGAAAGAGAAGGTGTTAAACAAAATCAGAAGCCTGAAAAACGGAAAGCTGAACCGCTATGAATTTGGAGAGAGGTTTCGGGTTGAGGGTGCCTATGGAGAACAGATGCGACAGCTTTTGAGTATTCACTCGAAGAGGCTAGGGCTGAATGAAAAGAGAGAACCGCTGAATAGTAAGGAGTTCAGAAGGCCGGACACCGAACAGCTGAGATTACGGTTTTAAATGTTATAAATTGTTATTTAGGGTCTATGTTGATTGGTGTGGCAATCATAACAACTCCGTTTGTATGATTTCTGAATGACAGGTTTCCCGGATAGAACATGATAGAATAGTGTATACGTCTGGCCATCTATCTGGTGTTTTGTTCCATGAAGTCAACCGTGTCGTGAGAAAGATTATCAGGCAGATTCTACCTGTTTCAGTCTCTAGTTAACAGGCCTTCGGCCTTGAGAATTCCGCTGTAAGGCTCATAATTCATATACAAATAGCGCCTTTGAGTTTTTCCATCAAGTACTAAGAAATGGTAGGTGAGGAAGGAGATATCCTCCTCTAAATAAAAATTATTGGAATTAATTTCCTCACACCGGTCTATACAGAACCGTTTTTAGAACCTTCTGGCGATGAAGTCGGACTGAAATTTACTTATCTTTTGTTTTTTAGATCAAAGAGTAAATATCAACCTAAAATAATTCAACCATGGCTGCAGTACATTCGACAATGCTCGAACTCGGAACCAAAGCTCCCCACTTTTCACTGACGGATACTATTTCGGGAAAAACCGTCTCCCCCGATGATTACAGAGGAAATCGTGGCTTACTTGTGATTTTTATGTGTAACCACTGCCCGTACGTAAAGTTGATTAAGGAAGAACTGGTGAAGTATGCAACAGATTATATGCCGAAGGATGTAGCAGTGGTTGCTATCAGCTCGAACGATGTGGAAAATTACCCGCAGGACGGACCCGACATGATGAAGGAGGATGCTGAA
>DATGBT010000121.1:0-7704 GCA_035312505.1 Balneolaceae bacterium
GAAATCTGGACCGTATCGGGTGTGGCCTTCTTAATTGCGCTTATGGGCTGGATGCCCATCCCCATTGACGCCGCAGCCTGGCAGTCAATCTGGTCCATCGACCGGATCAAACAAACCGGTTACAAACCAAAACTGAACGAAGTACTTTTCGATTTCAACCTCGGCTACCTTGGTGCTGCCATTATTGCTCTTTGCTTTTTAACGCTCGGTGCCATGGTGATGTACGGGAGCAGCCAGGATTTTGCATCCAGTGCGGCTGCATTTTCAAATCAGCTTGTAGAACTTTATACAACCTCGATGGGCGAATGGGCCTATTTCATTATCATGCTCTGCGCTTTTACCACGATGTTCAGCACTACATTAACCGTTACCAGTACTTATCCCGATGTGGTAAACCACCTGATCCATATTCGCAAACATGGACACTCTTCATCCAAATCGCCATCCCGAAAACGCCATGAGTATCTACTGATTGGTGTTAGTGCCGGCACGCTGCTTCTTTTATGGCTGCTCGGCGACCGCTTTCGCTTTTTGATAGACCTGGCAACCACACTATCTTTCCTTACAGCGCCGATATTGGCATTCATGAATCATAAACTGATACATCAGCCGGAAGTTGAAATAGAATTCCGACCGGGAAAATGGCTATATACGCTTAGTATCTCCGGCATCGTTTTTCTTACTGTATTCGCACTCATTTATCTCTATTGGATGATTATTTATTAACAGCCATGAAGCGACCTCTTTTCACACTGCTAATTATTTTCTTGATGGGGCAAACTTCATTTGCCCAGATTTACCCCACCCAGTACCGGGCTCCTGCAGAGTGGAAAGAGATAAATACAGAACATTTTCGCATCATTTATCCTGCCAGTTACGAAGATAAAGCACGCCTTTCTCTGTCTATACTTGAAGCCGAATACAGCGACATACGGGAGCTTGTTGGCGGGTCCGTGAGCAGGGTGCCCATTGTCCTGAATCCAAAAAATGACCGGTCAAACGGATTTGTATCTCCGCTCAATTTCCGCTCAGAAATTGAGCTATCCCCCGGCATTGGGAAAAACTTTAATCCTCAGTCGGGAAACTGGCTTGAGTTTGTACTGCCTCACGAGCTGGTACATGTTCTTCACTTTAGCGAGAACCCGCCGGCCTTTACCCGGGCAATTGGGCTTTTCTCACCCGATTTAAGGCGTTCGGTACATGCCGCAGCGCCCCTTGGTGTATTTGAAGGAATTGCCGTTCAGCACGAAAGCCACAATACCATTCCAAACTCCGGCAGAGGTCACCATCCCTACTTTCGCCACCAGTTCAGATCCATGCTAACAAGTGATAACGCCTGGTCGATGGGGCAGCTACTGCAAACCACCGACTTCACACCACCTTTCGACCGCCACTATATCGGCGGATATGAGTTTACCAACTGGCTGCTTAATGAAAAAGGAGAAGAGAGTGTAAAGGAGGCCATCCGGTTTCACTACAAGTATCCATTTCTTGGGTATGGAACCGCCTTAAAGCACGCAACCGGAGCCTGGCCCGGAAATCTCTACAGTGAGTTTTCTGCCGACAAAGAGGACTCTGAAACCATGCGTATCCAAACAATGGGCCGGCGTACCGATCCGGTGGCTAAGAAGCTAAACGTGGACGGAACGTGTCGCAGGCTGAACAGGCCCCAGTGGATAAATAGAAATACCCTTCTTTTTTACGGACGCTTTTGTAATCGCACATCTGGTTTTTATACGTACAGTATTAATGATGAGAGGCAGGAGCTGACGTTTGAAGTATCTTTGTCTCCCGATTTTATATACTCCTTTTCTGATGATAATTCGTACCTCTACTTTTCCCGATACCACACCGATCGTTTGTACGATAACCTCTTTCGCGGGGATGTTCACATACTGAGTCTTGATCGCTTTGAATCAAAAAGATTAACACATAACAGCCGAATTTTTGCTCCTGAGCCACTGCCTGACGGCCGTTTTTTTGCCCTGCAAACGAAAGCAGATGAGATGGTGCTTGCCCTTTACAGCTCAGCAGGAGAACCCATCAAACAGTATCGCCAACCCAATCACTCATCAGCCGTTCAGGTAGCGCTTCATCCTGCAGAAAAAAAGCGGGCCGCACTTCTCGGTCGCATAAAAAGTGTGCAGGCGATCTGGTTTGAAGATAATTTGGCTGATGCCGAAGAGATTATGAATCGCGAACCGGATATTGTATTTGAAAACGCATCGGTTTATGACCCAGCCTGGCATCCCGGCGGTGAGAAACTGCTTTTCGTGAGTGACAGGCACGGCACAATGAACGTCTATGAATATAATCTGGAAACCAAATCGGTAACACAATTAACCAACAGCCTGCACAATGCCTACGAGGCATCATACTCGCCTGATGGTACGCAAATTGCGTATGTCACCCAGTTCGAAGATGAGCAGCTGATCCAGATTTTGGATGTAGACAGTACCCTGAACAGCAGTGTTGCGAGTGAAAAATGGACGACTTCCACATCCATCAGAGAGAAACTTAACCGGTCCTACTTAAACAGAAATGACTTTAACGTGAATGAGGAGGCCGAATCAAAACCGTACAGAACCGGAGTTCGCTGGCTGAAACCGCGATTGTGGATTCCTGAGTATGACAACGAACTCGGCAGAGACCGCTACAGCCTCACGCTCGAAAGCGTTGATGTGTTGAGCACGCAGGCATATTCAGCTGAATTAAGCTACACTGCCGATCGCACATGGTACGACATTAGCTATACCAACCAGCAGTTTTTCCCCGGCTTTGAGATCGATGTTTTTAATCGTCCATTTTTTACTTCGTTCCGTACAGAATCTGCCGATGGCAGCGAACAGTCTATCACCCTTCTTCAGCAATCACAGGGAGGCTCGTTCAAAATTCCGATCCCAATTCGATTCAGGAGTAATGCGCGGTTTAGCTCTTTATTGATTGAGCCTCAGTATTTTTTAACCCGTCAGCGATTCTTCAGCGCGGTAAACACAACCGATGCCGTCTCCGAATTCGGAATTCGTCACACAATCGGATTGCGAACGGTGGCTAATATCAACGTTCGGCAATTTATTCGCGATGTACAACCCAACAGCGGCCTCGTGCTATATGCAGAGGGGAGGCAGGGGTTAAATTCCGACCTCATTGAGATTGATACGGGTCAGAACCGTATAACCGGTAACTTAACCCGGCGGCAGGGTATCCGTACAGGGATTATTACCTATCTGGCGCCGTTTTCAAAATGGAATCAGTCGCTAAGGCTGCAGGCTGAGGTATACTCTCAAACAAATGTTCCTGTTTTTAACACAAACTCCCGGTTTTCCGACCTGTTTTTTAACCGCCCTTTTGAGAGTGTCAGGAATGTAGGTTTCATCAACAGCCGGTATACCATACCGCTTGTCTACCCCGACAATGGCGGACTGCTCCTTCCCGGCTATCTCTCCAATATCTATCTTGTTCTGTTTAGCCAAACGGCCGCTGATCTGAACAGCAGCAATCTGCGTTCGGGTTCAAGAACGGTATTCGGTGCGGGGATCCGCTCCCGCTTTCGGCTTAGTAATCTTGCCTTCGACTTTGGCATCTCTATTGGCTGGGAGCCCACCCGGAATGAAGTTACCTTCTTCGCCGGCGATTTTTAAACCGGAAAAATCACTCCTTTAGGTTTTGTAGTGCCTCTGAAATTTTCTTTTCTCCCGATACGAGATCAAATTCAAGCCCGGAAGCCAGATGGTCACTGAGAACTGCAGCAAGTACACTGGCAACATCGGCACGTGGTATTTCACCACTATCAAGGTTTTTCCCGGCATTCACCAATCCTTTAGGCGAATCGTTCGTAAGTCTGCCGGGTTTTACGATGGTATAATCGAGCCCGCTCTCTTTGAGGGCATTATCGGCCTGCAGTTTCGCTTGTTGGTACACCTGAAATACCTCACTGCCTCGCGGAGTCTCCAGGCCCATGGCGCTGATCATCACATAGCGCCGGATTCCGTTAGCTTTACATGCCTCCATCAATTTGATCGCACCATCTCTGTCGACTGACCATTTTCGTTCTGCACCACTACCCGGGCCTGCTCCTGCAGCAAACAGTACTGCATCGGCGTTTCCAACTGCTTTCGACAGATCATCTTCAACCTCCATATCTGCAACAACCGGCTCCACACCAAGTTTCTTTAGTGAGTTTGCCTGTTCTTCTTTCCTGATGATTCCCCGAACCTCGTGTCCTGCCTGAATAAGCTTCGGATGTAGCAATTTTGCAATTTGTCCGTTTGCACCTGCAATAGAAATCTTCATTGAGCAATCGATTTTATTTATAGTTCTCTTATTCGAATATTCCTGAATTTAACGACGTTGCCGTGATCCTGCAGCCCGATATGACCCGAGGGCGCATTTCCGAATGATGGCTGGCACTCAAACTTGGAGTTTTTTACCATGGCATACCATTCTGCGTTCCAGCGCTCGTAGTCCACAACTTTCTCGCCGTTCTGCCAATATTCAACATGAGGGCCGTTTGAAACGATCCGAACACTGTTCCATTCACCCTGTGGATTCACATTTTGAGGCACTGCCGGCTTCATATCATAAAGAGCGCCGGATTCCTGTGATTCCGAGAGATCACCGTAGCCTTCCGCGTCAATAATCTGAAGCTCTATTCCAGACCAGTAGATTGCTACGCCGGGCTGTTCCACTACACTGTGAAAAACCCCGCTGTTTCCTCCCTCAGAAATCCACCACTCCAGCTCCAGTTCAAAATCTGTATACGCTTCTTTTGTGATGATGTCGCCGGCTCCGGCATTTTCTGCAGGACTGAAAACGAGTTCATTCCCCTCAATTTTCCATACTTCTGAGGGAAATTCATCGGAATTATATCCCCGCCAGTGTTCGGTAGATTCTCCGTCAAAAAGGATCACCCAATCCTGTTTTGATCCTTTCTCAGAATTATCCCGATCTGTTGCATAAGATTGTACAGTGACTGAACAGGCAAGGAATAGCCCTGCCAGCATGCAAATTATTTGTCGTATCATATCCTTTTCTTTTTTGGATTTTTCCCGGCTACTTTAGTTAACTCTTGAGGTGCTATCAGCAATAACTGATTGCACATCATGCCGTTCAACATATGCAATCGCCTGATAAATCTCACAGAATTTGCTATCAATCATATCATTTTGATAACATTCGCTCAGCCGGGTTGAGCAACCGCATGTTTCTATATAAGTTCGCAGATATGGAAACGAATGATATCAATCAGGAAAATCACAGGCTCAAAAAAGCTGCCAAATCAGTTCTTGCCGGTAACAGTACGGGGCAGTTTACCAAACCAACAAATAGTCTTTATCCTCATCAGTGGTCGTGGGATGCAGGTTTTATCGCCATGGGTTACGCTCACTACAATCAATCTGCTGCAGAACGTGATCTGCTCTACCTTTTTAACGGTCAGTGGGACAACGGTATGGTTCCTCATATTTTATTTGATGACAGGGGATTTGAAGACAAGTATTTTCCCGGCCCCTCTTTCTGGAAGACGGAAAAATCACCCAACGCCCCAAATTCCGTACGCACATCAGGAATCTGCCAGCCACCTATTCACGCTACGGCTGTAAACCATATTCTTCGAAATGCTCAGGATTGTGAGAGAGCCCTTAATTTTGCCAAAAACATCTATCCTAAACTTGCGGCCTGGCACCACTATCTGTACCGTGAGCGCGATAAAGAAGACGACGGACTTGTCTATATCCGGCACCCCTGGGAATCCGGACAGGATAATTCTCCGCTTTGGGATCCGATTTTAAGCCGGGTACAGATTAACCCTGAAACCCTGCCACCGTATAAACGCAGAGATTTAGGCCATGTTGATTCTGCTGAACGTCCCACAGACCTGGACTACGACCGCTATATCAGCCTCGTTGACTTTTTCAGACAGCGAAACTATGATGAAGACACCATCAGAGGAGACGAATGTCCCTTTTTGGTAGAGGATGTACTTTTTAATACGATTTTAGCGAAAGCAAACCGCGACCTTGGTGAGATTGCAAAGGTCATTGATGAGGATTCTGAAAAGTGGTTTAAATTGGCTGATCAAACGTCAAAAGCGATCGACCAAAAATTATGGTGCGAAGAAAAACAGTTCTACGTAAACTTCGACCTAAATCGAGACAGACAAATCCACGAGCGCGTACTGGCTGGATTTCTCCCCATATATGCAGGAGTTCCATCTGAAGAGAGGGCAGAGCGCCTATTCAACTACCTGAATACGCACTGCTTTTGCCATCTAGACGACATCTGTTACGCAGCACCATCTTATGACAGGAGCAGCCCCGAATATTCGGGGAGCAAGTACTGGAGAGGGCCCATTTGGATAAACCTCAACTGGATGCTCTGCATTGGCCTGGATAAATATGGCTACCACAAATATGCAGTTCGCATTATGAACTCAATTATTCAGCTTTCGGCCATGAGCGGTTTTCACGAGTATTTTGACCCCGATACAGGCAAGGGCTATGGATCGGATAATTTCTCCTGGACCGCATCTCTGCTTCTCGATGTCCTGTACACGCGGGATAAATCTTCAGCCAAAAATCAATAACTGATATTTACTGCCTGACCGGACTCTCATCCAGTTTACGGAGCCATATGTTCCGAAAACTCACTCTGTCACTGTGATCCTGCAGTTCAATGCCGTCCTCGCCGTGCATCGTATAGGATGGTGGGCCAATATATTCCGTACTGCCCTGAACTTCCGCCTTATGCTGTACCAGAACCCCATTCCAAAAAACTGTAACGTATGCTGGTTTCTCTACGCTGCCGTTTTCGCGAAATTCAGGGGCTTCAAATATGATGTTATAGCTATTCCACTCGCCGCGCGGACTGGCCACATTTGCATAAGGAACGTGCTGTTTGTAAATACTGGCGGCCATTCCGTTTGTGTACGTTTCATTTTCATACATATCCAAAACCTGCACTTCATATCTGCGCTGTAAAAAGACTCCGCTGTTTCCCCGGCCCTGCCCGTCGCCGTCGATAACTTCAGGCGATTTCCATTCAAGATAGAGCTGGACCGACCCGAAATTTTCTTTGGTAACAATGTTTCCGGCTCCGGGTTTCACGGTCATTGTGCCATCCTTCAGCTCCCACTCCACATCTCCGCCACGAACCGATTCCCATGCTGAGAAGCCTTCGCCATCAAACAGTACCATGGCATCAGACGGCGGTTCCTGAAATACCGGTGAGGATTCGATAATGGGTGGTACGGGCTCATAAAATTCTGTGTCTTCCGGTGTCCACTCTCTACTCTGGCTACAGGCCGTTTGCACTATTATCAGCGGCAGCAGTATCAGCAACAATAATTCAGGGGTTATAACTTTACTCATAACTAATCTCATCTTTTTTTTCTCTGTTTCCATTTTTTATTTTAACTCCTCCTTAAAAACTACTTAATTCCCGGAGTTTTTAAATGGCTTTTTTTATTCAGATATCACCCGGTATACATTTTTATAACAACAAAGCTGACTTTGTTTTTGTATTTATTACGGAGAATTTCTGCTATTTTACGCATTCACAGTTTAAATCCTGAGTTTTTTACTTAAATATTGTAGAATTCGTTATGCCGAAACCGTTTAGTGCAGAGTTTTCCGTTCGCGACTACGAACTTGACACACAGGGTGTTGTTAATAACTCCACTTATCAAAACTATCTTGAACATGCCCG
>DATGBT010000122.1:0-10613 GCA_035312505.1 Balneolaceae bacterium
GGAGAAGTAAGCCCCATCCCATGCCGGCATTTCATCACAACAGAGAAGCACGGATTCTCGAGTCGGCGGCAAAAGAGATCGGGTATCATCCCTTTTCCATACCCATGCTTCGAAATTCAGTACCCTACAACGGGCGAAGAGTCTGTGCACACGTACGTCAGTGCGTCGGTGTTGCCTGTCCGGTAGATGCAAAAAACGGCACGCAGAACACCGTTATCCCAACCGCGATAGCCACGGGAAACTGCGAACTTAGAATACACTGTAAAGTGGCAGAATTACTGACCAACGATCAGGGCAAGCTGACCGGTGTCTCCTACTTCGATGAAAACGATCAAAAGCATGAACAGCCGGCGGATATCATCGTTCTTGCAGCTTCAGCCACCGAAACCCCACGATTGATGCTCAATTCCACCTCAAAATATTTTCCCAGCGGTATCGGGAATCGACACGACTGGGTTGGGCGCAATTTACAGGGACATGCTTACTGTGGAGCCGATGGCCTTTTTGATTATGAGGTATATACAGGGGAAGGTCCTGGTGCGAGTGTTGCCATCTGCGATTTTAACCACCATAACGACGGGTATATAGGCGGCGCCATGCTGGCTAATGAGTTTATAAAGCTGCCATACGCATATAGCTCCGGTTTTCGACCGCCCGGCAGCGCAAGATGGGGAAAAGAGCACAAAGAGTATCAGAAAAAGAATTACAGGAGAAACGCCAGTATTCGCGGGCCCGTCCAGGAGATGCCGGTTTTTGAATCCAGAGTGGAAGTGACTCCTGAGGTTCGTGATCACTGGGGAATACCGGTTGCAAAAATCTCCGGTTACAGACACGATGAGGATATCAGGGTTGCGGAATTTATCGCAGAAAAAGCAGAAAAATGGCTGCAGGCTGCAGGAGCTATAAAAACCTGGAAGAGCATACCGGGCAAAGGCGTAAGCGGAAGCCAGCACCAGGCCGGTACCTGCCGGATGGGCAATGATCCTCAGTCTTCCGTCACAAACAAGTATGGTCAGGTTCACGGCGTCGATAACCTCTTTATTGCCGACGGAAGCCTGCACGTAACCAACGGCGGATTTAACCCCGTTCTCACCATCATGGCCCTGGGATACTGGGTATCCGATTATATTGTTAAGGAGTGGACACACGGAAACCGTTTTCGTTGAATTAATAGTACAGATGGATTCAAAATAGTTAAATCGATTCAGCCAATTTTCTTAAAACCAGCAAGGAAATGACACTACCGTTAATATTCTGCTTCATTGGGTTTAAAAAGGTAAACGACCCACAGATCCGTCTGTTCAATGAGATCTTACATATAGACCTCTACATAAATTTAATTAAATTTCACACTATAGAGCCGACTTGATGGCATATAACAGATCGTGAAGTAACAGACTGTTCTGCATTTTAACTCGAATTACGCATATAAAAAATTTCATCATCATGGATATAAAACATAAGAGACTTGGAAACCACGGAGTATTGGTTAGTAATATTTGCCTTGGTACAATGAATTTTGGATGGCATACGAGCGAGGAAGATAGCTTCAAAATTATGGATCGGGCTTTAGAACTGGGCATCAATTTTTTCGATACAGCTGATGTATATGGCTGGTCTGAGGAGCATGGATATACTGAAGAGATCATCGGCCGATGGTTTGCCCAGGGCGGGGGGCGCAGAGATGCCGTTGTATTGGCAACTAAAGTGTATAATCCCGTTGATCGCAAGGCCAATTTACCGGAAGTCAATAGCGATGGACGAAGCCTGAGTGCCTACAAGATCATGAAGCACTGTGAGGGAAGTTTAAAACGTCTTCAGACCGATAGAATTGATTTATATCAGATGCATCATATTGATCATAATTGTCCCTGGGATGAAACCTGGCAAAGTTTTGACACATTAATCAAGCAGGGGAAAGTAGTTTACGTGGGCTCAAGCAATTTCGCCGGCTGGGACATTGCCACGGCATGTCAGGAAGCATCAAAACGTGGTATTTTGGGATTGGTCAGTGAGCAGAGTATTTACAATCTTGATAACAGGATGCTTGAACTTGAAGTAATTCCGGCATGCAGGCACTACGGTTTGGGGTTACTCCCGTGGAGTCCATTAGCGGGTGGACTACTAGGTGGTGCACTACAGAAACATAAGGATGGAAGGCGCGCCGATGAGGACTCTCTCAAGCAGATAGAGGCAAAGCGTGATCAGCTTGAGCAGTACGAGACTCTGTGTGAAAATATCGGTCATCCACCCGCTGAGGTTGCACTGGCATGGTTGCTTCACAACCCGGTAGTTACGGCACCCATTATCGGCCCAAGAACCATTGAGCAACTGGAAAGTGCCGTTCGGGCAGCAAGCATCCAACTGGATGAAGAAATATTAAATAAACTGGATGAGATATTTCCCGGCCCTGGCGGAGAAGCACCCATGGCGTACGCCTGGTAGACGTCATTCATCTTTGATTAAAATCAAAGAAAGAAAATATTAATAGGAAAACAGTTAGCCCGCATTTAGAGCACTGATATCACTGACAAAAACTTTAGCTCGGCATTCTCTCCTGAAAATAGCTGATAGCGGGTGAATATCGATCTGTATGCCCCTCTTTTATCAGGCAAAATGTATAATTCATTTACTCTTTCAATGAAGAAGGGACTTTTCACTTATTAAATCGATATTTTAAAGGCTGGACTTGTGTGTATAAATTGACTTAATATTGATTCCACTCTGAAGAAACAATGCGGATAAATTCTCCTACCAGATGATCTGGAAAAATGGTCCAGTCTTTATCAGGTCCTGAACCACGTATCGAACTCGGTTTCCTCTGTTTAGGGATTCATCTCTAAACACTTTGTCTTCATACGAAACGCCCCCCAAAAATTGTCAGCCAACAAGCTTTTTCGTAACCGGTAATTCCGGTACGGCTGCAGGTATCTTTATTCATACTCATACGACCGATCAAAGCTTTATTAAACCCGAACTCTATCTGTTTCGTTATTGCGTTGAAGGAATGAAGCACCTCCCTTTTCTTGTTATTTGTATGTGTGATAAAAATTTTATTCCATAGTTTGTACAGGTACATACTGATATACAAGAGAACAATTTTATTCTTTCATCATGCTTGAAATCGAAAAGCATAATCACGTTTATCCATTCTCAAAAGGCATTATTGCCCGGTCCATGCTCCCTACCGGCCTCCCACTTGAAACAATCTACGGGATTGCAGAAAAAATCGAGGATGAGTTTAATCACAGGAAAAATCCGGTTCCCGCTTCGGATATCCAGGATAAGGTGACTCAGATACTTACAGAGCGGGGATTCGAAAACGAAAAAAGCCGCTATAAGATCAGTCATAAAATTGCACAGATAAATAAACCTCTGGTTATTCTTATTGGTGGGACAGCCGGAGTGGGTAAATCAACTATAGCTGCTGCACTTACCAGGCGAATTGGAATCCGGCGGGTTATAGGCACTGACGAAATACGTGAAATTATGCGTTATATGCTTCCAAAAGATCTGCTCCCAGCTCTTCACGAATCCAGCTTTGATGCGGGAGAAGTGTTAGGCGGACCCGATATCCGTGAAAATACAGAGGTCGGATTCTGTCGTCAGTCGGGCCTTGTAAATCGTGGTGTTCACGCATATATCAAAAGAACAGAGAAAGAGGGACTAAAAACTATTTTTAACGGAGTACATCTCTCCCCCGGATTTTTGGAAATTAAACATGATGAAAGTTCACTATTGCTATTTCAGTATCTGCTTACACTTAACGATGAAGAACAGCACAAGCAGCGATTCCAGCTACGGTCAGACGGCAGCTACCGGGAAGCCGAAAGGTACATTAATAAAATTGATCGGATCAGGGATATACAGGAATATTTAGTAAAAGAAGCTAAAAAGTCAGGATCGAAAATCATTGAAAACACGAATGTTGGTCATACCGTCACCGAAATCGTTGATGACTTGATTGCTAACCTGGAAAAAGAGAAAATCCATGAATAATCAAACTCAACCTTCAGAAAAACTGAATGTTCCCATCCGGCAATTTATTACCAAGCGCCTCATCGGAATAAACAAGAACGCCTCCATACAGGAAAGTGCAGCCCGGATGGCAGAATTCCGGATTAGTTCTCTTGGAATTCTTGATGAAAGTTCTGTCATTGGGATCATAACCGATACAGACCTCAAAAAAAAAGCCCTGGCAGAGGGAAAATCTTCAAATAATCCCGTTCATGAGATCATGACACCCGATCCGGTTACTGCTGATATTAGCTCCCCGGTGCGGGATGTGCTTGAATTAATGTCCAAATACAAGATTAAGCACGTTTTTGTGACCGAAACCGGGGAAGTTGTGGGAGTTATCACACGCAAAGAATTGAAGGATTTGGATTTACAAAGCATGGAAACATACATCGCCAGGTAGTAAACCAAACATATCTTATGAAGATTTTTCATTTTTCGGATATACACGCAACACGTGGAAATAAATTTCGGAAGGATAATCTGGAATTTATCATCAATGAAATTAACCGTGGTGATTTTGACCTGGCTATTTTTACCGGTGATGCCACAAATGAAGGCCAGCGTCACGAATATGAAATAGCTGCCAATATGCTTGAAAAGATCGAGTGTCCCCTGGTAAGTATACCGGGTAATCACGATGCAAGGTCGGGCGGAATCAAGCTATTCGAAAAATATATTGGTCCTCAAAACGGTGTTCTTGAGTGTGGAGACGCCGTTGTGATTTATGTGAACAGTTCAGTTGGCGACAGCAACGACGGGCGGATAGGCAGGGGAAAATTCAATATTCTGAAAAAAGCTCTCAATAAATACAGCGAAAAACCAATAAAAATAGTAGCGATACATCATCACATTTTGCCTATTCCAATGTCTGGCAGGGAACGTAATGTGCTTGCAAACGCAGGCGATGTTTTCGACCTGATACAGCGAGCCGATGTTGACCTTGTTGTATCTGGCCATCGCCACTATCCAAATGTGTATGACGTGGAGGGTACCGTCTATATTAACGCCGGAACAGCCTCTTCTGCTAAAACCCGATACGGTGATGTAAACTCGTACTGTACCATAGACATTGATGAAAACAAGAAAGACGTAACGATCAAACGACTCAACGGTGAAGACACCAGGCGGAAGTATGATCGTAAAATAAAGTGTGCCTTTTCCGATTTTGGTGATCGGGAGTTCAGGGCCATTCATCTTTCCAACACCTACTTTTCACAGAGCCAGTCTTTTCTCTCTCAACATTATGAAGAGGCTGTAAAATCAATAAAAACGTTCGATCCTGACCTTTTAATACATTGCGGCGGAATAGTTAAAGAGGGAACCCCCGGTGACTATAAATTTGCCATGCATGAAATTAATAAATTGGAATTTCCCATTATTTTCACACCTGCCGCAAGGGATATCAATTATCTGGGTTACCATCTTTTTAACCAAAACTTCGGAGATCTTGATCAGCAATACACAAACGATGATATTCTGATTCAGGGGATATCCACACCCCAATACGACTCATCCATTGGGGTTGTAGGTGAAACAGAGCGCAATGATCTCTTAAAAGGCCTGACGAATGCGCCCCATAAATTCAGATCGGTGTTTTTGCACCATAACATTATACCGATTCCTCATAGCCGCGAAAAGGGTCTTCTTGAAGATGCCGGCGATTTGCTTAGAGAACTTGTGGACGAAGAGATTGATTTGGTGCTTACCGGTACCAGCTACCATCCGTATGCGACAAGGGTAGGTAAAACGGTTATCGTCAATGCGAATTCAGTAAGCAGCGCCTACCAGCGAAGCAGGTTTGGAAACTCTTTCAACCTTATTGACATATATGAGAAAGCCATTGTGGTTTCTGAAATCAATTCATTTTGGGGAACGAGAAAACTTTTGGGAATTTGGGAGCGCAGGTAATTTCAAGCCGGATTAATTGAAAAAGGACACTGCATCTGAAGCAAATTCTCTGCCTCCCCCCTAATAAGCTAATGCCTAAAAAACCTTAAATATTATTTATATAGATTTTTAATACCAACCTTTTGACAGTTATCTACCCTGCTGAAAAAATCTTAAGCAATTTCCAACACTTTCGCACCCCGAGAGCTTCCCTTTATTAAATCCATCAATGCCCGGTTAGCTTCTTCCAGCAGATACGTTTCAACATCAGGCTTTATATTGAACTTCGCAGCCACCTTCAGTACTTGCTTCACGTCTTCGCGGGTTACATTGGCCACCGACTTTATCTCTTTTTCCATCCATAAATGCTGCGAATAATTGAGTTTCTGAAGATAGTCCTGATCGGCTTTCTCTTTTCGGATTGCATTAATCACCAGACGTCCTGCAGGTTCGAGGTTTCCCAGGGCCTCTACCACCGGTTTCCAGGCAGGGGTAGTATCGATAATGGCATGAAGCTTTTCAGGGGATTTCTCTTCCGTATCACCCGTCCATGATGCACCCAGCTCTTTCGCAAACTCACGCTGTTCTTCCGACCTTGCGAATACAAATATTTCACTATCAGGATAGATGTGCTTTGCCATCCTGAGTACCAGATGACCTGATGCCCCGAAACCCGTCATGCCAAGGCGCTCGCCATTGGATATGCCTGTTAAAGAGAGTGACCTGTAACCGATAGCTCCAGCGCATAAAAGCGGGGCTGCCTCTTTATCACCGAGATCTTTCGGAATCGGATGTGCATAAGCAGCGGGTACCGTCATATATTCTGCATAACCCCCGTCCATATCACGTCCCGTTGCAGTAAAATCCGGACAGAGGTTTTCTTCCCCCTTCCGGCAGTGATAACATTCTCCGCAGGCCGAATAGATCCAGGCAATACCAACCCTGTCCCCTTCTTTAAGTCCCTCTGAATTTCCAACTGTTTTTTCAACGGTTCCTACTACCTGGTGTCCGGGTACTACAGGCAAAGGGTCAGGCGGCGTCCTGCCCTCTATTTCATCCAGTTCCGTATGGCAGACTCCGCAAACCGATATCCTGACCAGCAGTTCATCTTTGCCGGGTTCTGGTACGGGTATCTCCTCATACGTAAGTGGCTCCGAATTTTCATTTACTTCTGTGATTTCGTGCAGTCTCATTGCTTTCATGGAGAGAGCAGGCTTTTTTTAATGGTCAATTTAACTTGTACACTCGTTATGAAGTGACTGTTTTTCTTCTCTTATCTTGTACTCTTCATTCAATAAGATCAAACATCAGATATTATATTCGTTTATGCTCCACTTTAGTAACATTCTGAAGACGGGAACCATTTCAAATAGCAGTCTGTACCTGATATTTACCTCCAGAATAGCAGACTGAACACCTACTCTTGCGGTAGTGTATTCACACTGCTAAAAAAACCAATCAAGAACACATTAAAATCGTCTCTCCAGGCCAGTTCCGTTCAGAAGAATTGAAATGATTGCGGTTATGATTTTTGTTATGTAGGTAAGACGGTGTGAGTTTTGCTTTTTAACAGACAAAAGCAGAATAGATCAGCCGTCAAACAAAAAATTTAAATCAAGTCTATTTCCAATGATTAATTTCGAGATAGAAAGAGAGAAGATGGTAAAGCAGCAACTGTTAACCCGGGACATTACCAATCAAAAAGTAATAGATGCTATGGGTATAGTGCCCCGAGAAAAATTTGTGAATGCCGGAATGGAAGATCGCGCATATGATGACTCGGCACTGCCGATCGGCGCCGATCAAACCATATCGCAACCGTACATTGTTGCACTCACCCTCCAGGCGATGAATCCGGGTGAGGGGGATGTTATCCTGGATATTGGCACAGGGTCAGGCTATGCAGCTGCAGTGGCTTCAGAAATTGTGAAAAGCGTGTATACGGTCGAAAGAATTGAATCGCTGTATCACTTTGCAAAATCTAATCTGGAAAAAGCCGAAATTACGAATGTTCAGCTTAAACACAGCGACGGCACGCAAGGATGGCCTGAATTCGCCCCTTATGACGGAATTATGGTGGCTGCTACCTCCACTTATGTGCCAGAAAGTCTTAAAAATCAGCTCAAAGCTGGTGGGCATTTGGTGATTCCGGTAGGCAGCGGTCTTGCAGGACAGAAGCTGCAGCGCATCACAAAACACGAAGATGAGAAATTTTCAAAAGAGAATATTGCCGGTGTCCGTTTCGTGCAACTATTAAGCGGTAAAGTGTAGACACTACCTTTTTGAAGATCATCAGAGAATTTAATTATCAAACATAAACCAAACTTATTATGGCTACAACAGTTGAAACCCGAAATATTTTTATAGCTCATGGCTGGGAGAACAGTCAGCACATTCACAAATTGACTGAACTGCTGGACAGGGCCGACACGTTCGATAAAGATTTTGCATATGTAAATCATGGTAACTTCGACAAAAGTGTACTTCAGGATGAGACACTTAATGATCTGGATCTTGCTATAAAAGAACAGATGACCGAAACTGATGTTGTGTTGGTAATGACCGACATCTATTACGATTATACCGAATGGATTGATAAAGAGGTAGATCTTGCCAGGGATCTGGACTTACCAATTATTCTTATTCGATCCTACAATAATCGTGAAACTCCTTCTCATCTTGAAGAGAAAGCAGATGAGATAGTTGTTTTTGACCCGGAAGAGATCCTCAAAGAGATCAAAAATTTTGGATAACACCCGTTTTCCGGATGTCTACATACCAATCGTGTCCCTGTTATCCACAGGACAGGATTAATCCTTTTGTCTGACGTAAAAATCTCAGATTTATATAGTTGGAGGTTCGTTGAAGCACCAAAACTGCCCATATGGCTTTGTTTGATGTTTTGAATCATGTTGAAGTCATCTTTACTTAATAACTTTCGTCCCATTGTAAAAAATGAGTAAAAAACCTCTTCTTTATAAATACATACCATTATTTGATTGGATTAGAAACTACGACAAAAGTGATTTGAGTGGCGACCTGGTTGCAGGAATTACAGTGGGCGTAATGCTTATTCCACAAAGCATGGCATATGCGGTTTTAGCCGGTCTTCCCCCGGTTTACGGACTTTACGCTTCTGTTTTCCCGATGATCATTTATGGAATTCTGGGGACATCCCGCGAGCTCGCAGTCGGTCCTGCCGCAATTATCTGTATCCTGATTGTAGCCGGGGTTTCCGAGTTCGCTGAAGTGGGGAGCGACAGATTTATTCAATTGGCAATACTTACGGCATTCGGGGTTGGCATACTCCAGCTTGCAATGGGATTGCTGAAGATGGGTTTCATAGTAAACTTTCTTTCACACCCCGTGAATAGCGGGTTTATTTCTGCCTCAGCACTCATCATAGCAGTGAGTCAGCTTGAATCCCTTCTGGGATTAGATCTCGAAAAATCGACCAAAGTATACGAAACGGTTGCTGAAGTGGCATTAAGAATTGGTGATATACATCCCGCCACTGCCATCATGGGGATACTGTCCCTGATTTTTCTGATAAGTTTTAAATTTTGGAAAAAGCGATTTCCGGCAGCTCTTGTTGTAGTAGCAGCAGGTATTATATTTACCTGGCTTTTTAACCTTGAATCTATGGGTGTATCTATTGTGGGCAGTATACCGGAAGGGATGCCTTCATTGAATGCCACTTTTATAAGTATTGCTGATCTGCAGCAGTTGATTCCGCTGATTTTAATTATCTCACTTGTTGCCTATGTGCAATCCATCGCAATAGCCAAACTGATGGCCAGTAAAAAAGGGTACAGAATTGATACAAACCAAGAACTTATCGCTTTGGGGGCAGCGAATATTGGAGGAGCGCTTTTCCAGGCATTCCCCACGACCGGTGGTTTTTCAAAAACAGCTGTTAACGAACAGAGCGGTGGCAAGTCGGGAATCTCTGCCATTACAACAGCGGTTCTGATAGGATTGACGTTACTCTTTTTAACTCCATTATTTTATTACCTGCCAAATGCGATACTGGCAGCGATCATTATAAGTGCTGTGGTCGGGCTTTTTGATTTAAGGAGGATGGTTTATCTCTGGCGGGCCGACAAGCGGGATCTGATCATGCTTCTGATCACCTTTTTTGCCACTCTCATCATAGGAATTGAAGAGGGTATCGCTATTGGTGTGGTCATTTCCGTGATTGCCGTTGTCTACAGCACAACCAGGCCCCCGACTGCTGAACTCGGAAGGCTGGGCAACACCAGGAATTTCAGAAATGTGAACCGCTACCATACGGCCACTACATGGGAGGATATTCTGGTTTATCGCTTTGATTCAGCTCTTTACTTTGCGAATGTCGAGTATTTCCAGGATTCACTTGAAAACCTTGTTCAGGAAAAAGGCGAAGAGAATCTTAACCTGGTTATTCTCGATGCCAGGTCTATAAACAGCATTGATTCCACCGGCGTGCACATTCTGAAATTCATCATCAAGGGTCTCAGGGACAGGGAGATTGATATTTATATAGCAGGAGCTATTGGGCCTGTGAGCAAGATGCTGAAAAAGACAGAAATCGTTGATATGATTGGGGAGGATCATTTCTTTTTTGATGTTCCGAGTGCTGTGCAGCAATATCGTTCCGGCGAATCATCGGCAACGAGCCATGATTATTCTCCTCTGTATTCGGATGATTGACGATTCATTTCTTC
>DATGBT010000123.1:0-7194 GCA_035312505.1 Balneolaceae bacterium
ATTTCATCCGAAACATCGGGCAGGGTGCTATCCATTAAAGACCGGGGGACCTATGTGCAGAAAGGAGAAACGATTGCACAGCTCGATGATCGATTAATAGAAGCTCAATATAATGCAGCAAAAGCCGCTTATGAATTTGCAAGAGATTCATACCAGCGATTAGAAAGCCTTTATGCAGATTCTATCGTAACCACGCAGGATTTTGAAAACGCCCGAACTCAGCTTGATCAGGCACGTTCTCAATTTAATCAGGCAGAAAAACAGCTGGAAGATGCAAGTATTTCGGCCCCGTTTACTGGCAGAATCGAATCAAGGATGATAAATACAGGTGAATTGATTAATCCCGGTCAGCCCGTGGCAAGGCTGGTGAGCTCGGAACGTGTTCGCATTGTAACCGGTATCCCGGAGCGCTACACCGGAGAGATTACGGAAGGAACGGAAGTGGATATTTTTCTGCGGGCTTTGGGCACCGGACTCATCAAAGGAAATATAACCTACGCCGGAAATGTAATTGATCCCGAAACGCGCACCTACGCTGCAGAAATTGAGATAGACAACCCCGACAGGTTAGTGAAACCCGACATGATTGCCGATTTGCAGATAAAGAGGGCTACGCTCGAAGGTGTGGTTTTACTGCCAAGAACTGCTGTTCTTCGAAATGAAGAGGGCGCTTCAGTGTTTCGTTCATCACAGGAAAACGGCCGAAAAATAGCTGAATTGGTATCTGTTGAGACTGCCGCAGCATCGGGACCGCTTATTCAGATTATATCGGGAATTGATATTGGAGATGAGGTTGTGGTTGCCGGCATGAGAACGCTAAGTTCAGGTGATGAACTAAATGTGCTGAATACCTCGACAAATCTGGAAAGAATTGAACAGCTGAAAGAGCAGGACCGACCGGTTGTAAGCTACTAAATCAACAGGCTATAAGATTATTTATGAAACTCACAAAGATTACATTAGAAAACAGAACGGCGATAGTTGTTTTTACGGCGATTCTGATTATTGCAGGGGCGTTTAGCTATAGCTCAATCCCGAAGGAATCAAACCCATCTATAGAAATACCCATTTTCATTGTAAATACGGTATATCCGGGAATTGCCCCGGCCGATATGGAGTCTCTCATTACCCAGCCGATAGAGAGAGAGCTACAGGGTATCAGCGGGGTGAAGGAGATTCGCTCTACAACCACAGAAAGTTTTAGCAGCGTAGTTGTCGAGTTTGAACTGGATGTTGAAATCAATGAAGCCAGCCAGCGTGTGCGCGAGCAAGTTGACCTTGCCAGAACAGAGCTCCCCCCCGATGCCGAAGAGCCGTTTATCGTTGAGATCGACCTGGACGATTTTCCCATCATGACGGTAAATCTTGGCGCCGAATATCCCGTATCGCGCCTTACAGAAGTTGCAGAAAGGCTTCAGGACGATATTGAAGCGGCTTCTGGTATTCGTGAGGTGGAAATCGTTGGGAATATTGAAAGAGAAGTTCGTGTTGATGTAGATCTTGCTGCACTGAATGGGTATGGGCTGGGTTTTGGCCAGCTTGTGAATGCCATACAGGGACAGAATTTAACCATCCCCGGCGGTACCATGGATGTGGATATGATGAACTATCTGATTCGGGTGAGCGGCGAATTTGAGAACCCATCAGAAATAGAAAACCTGGTAATTGGACGCCCGATGAGAGAGGGGACCACGAGCGCAGGCCTCGTATATATTCGCGACGTAGCTGATGTCTTTTTTGGGTTTCAGGACCGGGAGAGTTACGCGCGACTCAGAACTTACAAAGTTGATAAAAACGGTGAAAAGGTTGATTTACCGGAAGAAGAGATACGGGATAACCAGGTAATAAGCTTAAATGTTAAAAAACGGCCGGGAGTAAATATCCTCGAAACGACCGATGAAGTGATGCAAATTGTGGACGACTTCTCACTTCCAGAAGGCACAAATGTACTCATTACCGGCGATACCAGCGAAGATGTTGTAACGCTTATTTCTGATCTGGAGAACAGCATTATTAGCGGGATGTTATTCGTTGTGCTGGTTCTGGTCTTTTTTCTGGGAGTAAGAAATGCACTTCTGGTGGGAACCGCTGTTCCGCTATCTATTTTGGTTGGTTTTATTGTGCTCTCAGCACTGGGTTATACGCTGAACTTTATTATTCTTTTTAGTTTGATTATTGCCCTCGGGCTTTTGGTGGATAACTCCATTGTAGTGGTAGAAAATATCTACCGGTACAGGGAAATGGGGTATGGAAAGTTCGAATCAGCCAAAAAAGGTGCCGACGAAGTTGGATACGCCCTGATTGCGGCAACGGCCACTTTGCTGGCGGCTTTTGTGCCCATGACGTTCTGGCCGGGAATCATTGGCCAGTTTATGGGATTCCTGCCGTTAACCCTTATTATTGTTCTGCTCTGTTCGCTGTTTGTGGCATTGGTTCTCTATCCTGTGCTTACGGGATATCTTGTTAAGCTCGATACGGACGAACGGAAAAAACAGCCAAAACTTGTTAGGGGAATTATTGCCGGGCTGCTGCTTTTTGCAGCCATAGCTATTGGGTTTGCCAATATAATTACGCTTGTTGTTACGCTGCTTACTATCGTGTTCTTCTTTGTCTCGTACAGATATTTCATAAAACCGGTCTCTGCAGTATTCATGGAAAAAACACTTCCCAGAATATTGAAGTACTATAAGGTGATCATGCGTAATTTTTTGAAGCGTGACTATACACCTAAATACGCCTTGATGAGAAATACAGCAGCACTTGGCAGTCTTACCCTGGCTCTGCTCCTGGCTATCGTTGGTGGATCTGTAAATTTGTTTTCTTCTGCAGGAATGTTTCTGGTCTATGTCGCGGGGGTTCTGGCCGCAATCGGTATTCTGCTGGTGATTGTACACTCTCTTGAGGCGGTTTACAGAGGTGGAAAAATATCGGTGATATCAGGGTTGTTGCTCGGGTTGCTCAATGCGATCGTTCTCTTTACGGTATCGCTGACAAAATCTGTAACGGTTGAAGTTTGGCTGGTGCTGATGTCCGTTCCCATATTATTGGTACTTCTTGGTATTATCGGGTCTTTCAGAAGGTATGATAAACCGATTATCCTTACAGATAACAGGGCCTTACTTTTAAACAGTGTTTTTGGGGCTCTCTTTGCAATTTTTGCCATGTTTGGCATTGCACCCACCGGGGTTGAATTTTTTCCTGAAACGGACCCAAACCGAATTATTATTGAGCTGGAAGGTCCGATCGGCATGAACGTGGATGCCAGCAACGATATTGCCAAAGAAGTTCAAGAGCGAGTATACAATCTGATTGATAATGACGAAAATGTTCGTGCCAACATAGAAAGCATTCAGACCAACGTGGGTGTAGCCGGCGACCCCCTTTTCGGTGGCGGAGCACAGAGCCCCGAGTTGTCGCGGTTAACGCTGAACCTTGTTGATTTTGGCGAACGTCCTGAACCATCAAGCACTACCATCACTAAGCTGAGAGATGTAGTTAAAGATATTCCTGATATTAATATTACGATTGATGGTGAAGAATTAGGTCCGCCAACAGGCCCGCCCGTGAATATCGAAGTATCAGGTGAAAACTTTGACGAAATTGTGCGAATCTCTGAGGAAATTACTGAAATTCTTACTGAAGCATCCACCACACAGGAAGTGCCTGGTTTAGTAGACGTAAGAAACAACATCAGCGGCGGATTGCCTGAATATCGGGTTCTTGTGAATTATGAAAAAGCCAGTCGTCTCGGTCTTAGTATGGCAGATATAGCTCAGACCATCCGAATTGCTAATAATGGACTGGAATCCAGCAAGTGGCGCGATGGTGAAGATGAATACGACATTGTAGTGCGATTAAGGCCTGAAGACCGCAATACCCTGGAAAGCCTGAAAGATCTGAACATACAAACAATGGCCGGCACAACTATACCTGTTGTTTCGGTTGCAACGTTTGAGGAAGGTGCCGGGCTGGGTACCATTACCCGTCTCGATTTGCAGCGTACTGCAACCATCGAGGGTCAGGCAGCTCCGGGATTTAGCGGACCCGAAGTACTTGCGCAGTCTCAGGAGTTACTTGCAGAGTATGTTGACAATATCCCGGCGGGCTACAGTATAGAATACACTGGTGAAAATGAGGATCAGGAAGAGGCCTTTGGCTTTTTAACAACTGCACTGGCAGTTGGTTTTGCCCTCATCTTTCTTGTGATGCTCCTTAAATTCAACAATATTGTTTCACCGCTTATCATTTTAACGGCTGTTGGGCTCAGTTTAATCGGCGTTCTTTTAGGGCTGGTAATGACGCGCACCCCCTTCGGACTGATGACATTTATTGGGCTTATATCTCTTGCCGGTATTGTTTGTGTAAATAATATTGTTTTGATGGATTATGTGAAGCAGTTGATTGATCAGGGAATGAGTAAGAAAAACGCAATTATAGAGGCTGGCTTGATTCGTTTTCGACCGGTTCTTCTTACCGCTCTTACGACGATACTCGGTCTGGTTCCGCTTACGTTTGGAATCAATATCAACTTTGTGGAGCTTTTTGCAAGTTTCGATCCGCAGTTCCAGTTCGGCTCAGAAAACACCGCTTTTTGGGGTCCTATGGGAATCGCAATCATAAGCGGGTTAACCTTTGCAACCTTTTTAACCCTTGTGCTTGTACCGGTTCTTTATTCAGCTTACGATTCGGTTTCACAGCGACTTAAAACACTCAAATAGCAATATTTTCATCTCTTTTTTAATATCATTGCCGCCTTCCAAAAGAGGGCGGCATCTTATTACTTATTATTTAGAGTTGAAGAAGCAGAACGGGAATGCCTAACTTAAGGATGGCTTCCGTTTTGGAAGGAAGTAGCATAAAAAACGTAACGATTAATAAATTTCTACAGCTTGTGATACAGAGACCTCAGACGATCTATTTAATTTTGGCTGCGTTAATAAATCTGGCCGTCTTCTTTACCCCTATATACAGGGAATCGATGAATGATCCTGTACAGTGGATTGGATTCGGGCTTGCAACTACCCTCACACTCACAGTGATTCTCGCAATAGTTGCGGTTTTTCTTTACAAAAACCGCGTTCTTCAGCTTAAAGTGGTAAAGGCAGGCACCTATTCCGAGATAATAGCACTGGGGTCAGCAACGGGTGTTCTGTTTTCCATGGGCGGTATTGGTATGTTTTTATGGCCCGAGCTGCTAAGTATTTCTTTAATCCTTCTTTGCATGATTTTCTTGTGGATGGCAGGAAAAGGAATTAAAAAAGACGAAGAGCTAGTCCAGTCTATGGACCGGATAAGATAGCTGAATTTTGAACAACGTAACTCCATCCGAAATCCCAACCGGTAAAGTAGTTCTGTTTTTGCTGATAGGGCTGATCTCCTTCGGTGCTGCTCCCATACTTGTTCGTTTTGGCACCGATGTTGATCCGCTTGTACTTGCGGCGCTGCGTACGTTGATGGCCGTAGCTATTCTGCTGCCATTTTGGTTCTCAAGACGTAAAAAATTATCTGAACTTAAAGCAGAAGGGGCGTCACCATTTTTAATGATAACCGCGGGAGCCTGCCTCGGGCTCCATTTTACTTTTTGGATCGCTTCGCTTCATTATACATCAGTGGCATCAGCCTCGGTTTTAGTTACCATTCACCCCGTTATGCTTATTGTAGCCGAAAGTCTCATCTTTAAGCGCAATTTTCGTCCACTTGTGTGGATAGGGGTGTTTGTGGCTTTTGGAGGCTCGCTGATGCTTGGTATTGCAGATGAATCTCAACAGGCAGGACTCTATCCCAATCCGCTTTTTGGAAATATTCTCGCATTTTCGGCTGCCGTTATTTTTGTGGTCTATTTTATGCTTGGCAGAAAAATACGGCAGCGTACCGAGTGGATCGATTACGTTTTTTATATCTACCTCTATGCAGCGATTGTCTGCACGATACTGTCGTTTATCTGGGTGGGTGGCGTACCCTATGTTAGTTTCTCAGCTCTGATTGTTGGCCTGGCTCTTGCTATTGGCCCTACAATTTTGGGCCACGGGTCAATGAATTACGCGGTGAAATACATCTCTCCCACCCTGCTTTCAACGCTTATTTTATCAGAAGCGGTACTTGCAGCAGTTGCAGCCTACTTTATCTTTGATGAGGTGCCTGCCACCATATCTGTTATTGCAATGCTGATAATTATCTCCGGTGTATCGCTAACCTGGTCGCGGAGACTTGCAAGGGCTTCAAAATAGTATTAAAAGCACTGAAAATTTTGATAATAAAGGATATGTGATGAATAATAGTATTCAAAACGACACTTTTTTGCTCTAATACGTCAAAAACTATACATTAATTGTAGAGTTCTTACGTTATCACGTTGTTTTTAATATCGGATGTACCCGAATGAATGTTATTGATGGTATTCAAAAGTTAATGATTTTTACTGTCTTGAGATGACACTTCCAAAGCAGCCATCTTCCATATCCGTCAAATGATGGTCGCTTTGTTCTTAACAGGAACGAACCTGTATCCAATGAAAAAAACATTACATCCGACTTATCTGAATCAGCTTCCGCTCTTAATAATTGCTATGCTTATTCTGGCAATAGGGTGCTCTTCAGATAAAGGGAAAAGGAATCAGGGCGACAGGGAAGCTCCGGACCTGATTACGGATGTAGAACCGGTTGAACGTGATTTTGCGGAAATCAAACAGTCGGGTGTATTGAGAATGATAACCTACTACAGCTCAAACACCTATTTTTTAAATCAAGGGATCGAAGTTGGGTTTGAGTACGAATTGATTAAAGAGTTTGCCCGTGAGAACAATCTTGCCCTTGAGGTCGTCATTGTAGGAGATGAAAACCCATTTGAGCTGCTGAACCTTGGGGAAGGTGACGTTATTGCAGCAAATTATACCATCACCTCAGAAAGAAAAAAGGTGGCCAGCTTTACCAGGCCTTACAATATTGTTGATCAGATGGTGGTGTATTCGGCTGATGTAGGGAACCCTCCCAAAACGATTGAAGAGTTGGCGAAGTCAGGTATACCCATCTCTGTTCGCAGAAACAGCTCTTACCACTACAGGCTTCAAAACCTTATTGAGGAGGGGTATGAAATTGAAATCGATTTAATTGAAGAGAGTTTTGAAACCGAGGCAAGTCTGGTGCAGGTGGCGAATGGTAACTTTTTGGCCACTGTTGCTGACGATAACATGTTCGA
>DATGBT010000124.1:0-21939 GCA_035312505.1 Balneolaceae bacterium
AATAATTTAAAAATTGCACGGCCATACGCAACGGATAGCGAGCTTGTCATGGCATTGGACAAAGTTGGTTTTAACGAAGCTCTTCAAAGGTTGCCGGAAGGACTAAGCACCCAGGTTGGTGAGTTGGGTTTGCGGTTAAGCGGGGGGGAACGCCAGAGGGTCTCTTTGGCTAGAGCCCTTCTTAAAAATGCTCCCATCTGGATATTGGATGAACCATTATCCAGCCTGGACAGACAAATGGCTGAGGAAATTATGGTGACGTTACAAGAGTTAACGAAAGAGAAAACCGTTTTGCACATCACTCATCAAAATGTTGAATCCATAAAATCAGAGCAGGCATTTCTGATGGAGGAAGGGGAGGTGACGGGAACGGTTTAGTAAAGCAGAAAATGAAACCGCTAAATTTTTGGGGCAGATTCGTTTTTACTGCGTAGTTTCCGTTTGATAACGGTTCGTAAGTCATTCAGAAAGGGGATGCGTGGAATTTTTTCGCCCAGCTTTACGGCTGCATCCACGAACTTCTGTTTTCGCTCCTCACGCGCCAGTGGCCGGCTGATACTCTTTGGTAACTTCACCGGTATTTTTCCCGAAAAGTTTGTTTCACCTAGTGCCTTAATAGCACCGCAAAGCTCCTCGTAAAATAACTCTTTTGCCGTTTCACGGGCTTTTCTCCGCGTAGAACTACGAAACGGTTTTTCAAACCCCGGGGGCTGCCCAAAGGTTGGCAGGGTATTGATTTCCCACACCTGCAACTTGCCGTCTTTTACGCCGTAGTCGATTCGCCCATAATCAATATTGGCAAGTGTAAAGACCTTCTGCAGTTCCTCTTTATGGGGGTTATTGTGGATATAGTCGAGTTCATCCTGGATTTTCTGTTCGTCGTAGAGCTCTCCTGTATCGGGATCAGGTTCGTTCTCTTTTACTACCCAATTGTAACCCAGGCTCAGATATCTCGGGATAATCGCATCACCGATTTTAAGTGCTGAATACTTTCTGTAGAGTCCATTTACATCCGATGTGTCGCAAAACTCCACGATAAGAAGATCATCGGATGGATAGCCCGATTTTTTTAAATTCTTGATTGCTTCCTCCAACTTATCCGGACTTCCTATTAGGTCGGAAAGACTGCCGGAGTGTCGACGGGTTTCCCGTACAAAAACAGGATATGTTACGGATGCAGAAGGGTATTCATCGGTTTTATAAGCAAGAAAATTGTTGATTCCTGTTTTGTGCAACTTCCTGATCAATTCCAGTCTTCTCAGGGATTTTTCGGGGTGATTCAGAAGCGATATGGAGTCGCTTTTTTCAAATATCTGTTTATACACTTCTGTTCCAGCCCCTCGTTGTTGATTTGTAATGACGCCTAATCCGGTAAAAATAACCGCTCCAGGCTCAAAGGATCCTATTCGCCGTAAATCGTGATAAGAGATGGCTTTTACCTTATCGGATAAATTGTGTGGCAGCCGGTCTTTAATATTTTGGATAATCCAGAGTTGATCCCAGGGTGCAATAAAGGTTATCATAATTGTTAAAACCTCTGAATTGAGTGGTTAGGTATCGGACGATAAATTTGGTATTTCTTCTGGTACCGGCACCTGAGCTCCTGAAAACCTGGTGACAAGTGCTGCCACACTCATGTCCTCAGTTACGTTTGCAACGGTTTTAAAAATGTCTGGAATGGCGTCAACCGTGCGAAGGAGAACGACTCCCTCAACCGGAATCCCCAAAGCAATGTAGAGCGGAAGAGATACAAAAAAACCACCGCTGGGAATACCCGGTGAACTAAAACTGAGCGGGATATAAGCCATGAAAAACAGAGCAATACCCACCGGATCGAGCGATATGCCGTAAATATGTGCCAGGAAAAACATCTTTAGGGGAGCCGAAACGGCTTTATTGACTTTAAACATAGAAACCGCGAGCGGCATAACCAGGCCAACAACGGAATCAGGCAGTTTGAGATGCTCCTTTGCCCCGTCTATAAGTGCGGGGAGGCAAACCATGGAGGATCGTGTGCCCACAGCCATAATTTGAGCGGGAGCGCAGGCTTTGGCAAACTGAATAACCGATACATTTGCGATTAAAGGGGTGGCGATGTAGAGAAAAAGTGTGAGCAGGAACAGCAGGGCAGAAAACAGAAGTACAAAATAGGCCAGCGCTGTAAAGAGTTCCATACCGGCTTCCACGGCCATTTCAAGTACAAGGATAAAAACGGCGAACGGCATGGCCATCAAAATCCAGCCAATGAGCACATGAAGCGTTTCAATAATAGCGTCAAAAAACCTGACGACAGACTTGCGATTTTTCTCAGATATTTTTGAGAGTGCAAGTGCAAAAAGCAGGGATGCAATGAAGAGTGGGAGAATTTCTTCGTTAACTGCGGCTTCAAATATATTTTCGGGGATAATGTAGGCAATGGAGTCGATAAAGCTCTGTGTGCCTGTACCACTGGTTGTGAGTGGAGTTTCAACGGTGTGGGAGGAGAGTGCACTGGTAATTTCGGGGGTAATTTCCAGGAAAGAGACCAGTTTCGGGGTTACAAGAATCATCAGCCCCATACCCAGCAGCAGGTAGATTAAATGCGCGAGCACAGCGCCACCGCCTATGCGAAGGGTGGACTTTACTTCAGAAAAAGAGGCAACTGCCGTAATGATGTATGCTACAATCAAGGGTATGACAATCATGCGAAGCGCATTGATCCAAAGCGTACCCAGTGGCTGGAGAAAATCTGATGCGGTGTATAGAAAATCAACATCTCCCTGTTTGGCTATCCCGCCTACTAAAAATCCTAAAAAGAGCCCGCCAAGCGATCCTATCAGGATATAGTTTTTGGGGATATTGAGTGATTTCATAGAAAAACAATATCAATAGCGGTTGCCACGCTTGAATGTGTAATACCAATCCTGCCCAATTATGCTCCCTGAGAATGAAAGGCTATGCGTGCGTAGTTTTACAATGATAGTTTAAAATAATTGAATCAACAATGAATGCGTAAAATAAGGGAATGTAATTTCTTAATGCATTTTTCAGCTCAGCTCATCTGAATAGACTGCCGTAACTTTCTCTCTGAGGTTGAAGCCACTGCTCATCACTTCACCGTAGGCTCCTGCGCTTCGAATGGCTACTAAGTCACCACGGCTGATTTCGGGAAGGGATATGTTTTTTTGGAACGTATCGGATGATTCACAGATTGGCCCCACCACATCATAAGTTTGATGCGGTTGGCTGCTGGTGAGTACCTCGATGTGGTGCGAAGCCTGGTAGAGGGCGGGGCGGATGAGCTCGGTCATACCCGCATCAATTACGGCAAAATGAGTAGTAATGCCTTCTTTGATGTAGAGTACTTTTGAGATGAGGCTTCCGCACTGGCCCACGATACTGCGACCCAGTTCGAAATGGATTTCCTGGTTTTCTCTTTTCTCAAGATGGCGGTCGAATACCTCAAAAAAGGATTGAAAATCGGGTACGGGTTCTTCGTCGGGCGAATTGTACTCAATTCCGTATCCGCCGCCTACATTTACATGTTTCAGCTCTACACCCTCATTTTCAAACCGGTCCTGAAGTTCGTTTACTTTGTTGCAGAGATCAATAAACGGCTGCAGATCTCGAATTTGGGAGCCGATATGAAAGTGAATTCCGTGAAGTTCCACAGATTTCAGCCGGGGCAGAATCTCAAACAGCTGAGAAAGCTTATCGGTGGTGATGCCGAATTTGTTTTCATGTTTGCCCGTGGTGATATACTTATGCGTGTTGGCCTCTACATTGGGGTTGAGGCGTATGGCAACCCGGGCTGTTTTGTCAGCTTGTCCGGCAAGTTCGTTCAGTACCTCAAGTTCCTGCAGTGATTCGCAATTAAAAGAGAAAATATTATGCTTAAGGCCGGTTAAAATCTCTTCATCGGTTTTTCCAACGCCGGCAAAGGCGATCTGCTCGGGTTTGAAACCTGTTTCTATCGCTCGTTCGATCTCCTTTCCGCTCACGCAATCGATCCCCAGGCCGGCTCCACGTACCCGCTCCAGTATTCGCGGATTAAAGTTCGCCTTTACAGCAAAGTGCACGTGGTACCCTTTAGACAGGCCGTGTTTTTTTACCTCGTCCAGAGTTCGGTCAAGCAGGTTCAGATCGTAAAAATAGAACGGAGTTTTCAGCGACTTGAATGCTTCTGTCGTTTTGTTATCAAACATCAGGAAAAAAATAAATGGGTGATTACCGGTTAATCGAAATAAAGATACTCTGTTTGTCATCAAACATAAATAGAAAGAGTAATGGTTCAGAAAAACTTACTCTCTGCCATATAGTTCAATTCCTGCAGGCTCATATTTATCCCCCGGAAGCCAGAAAGGCGCTTCTTCTGCGTTGCCAATTAAATGAGCCGCATATACAAACGAGCGTATGTAAGACGTAACGTAGTCGAAGTCGAGGGTTTCCGCTTCGTCGGTTACGCGGTGGTAGTAGTAGTTAATCTCTTCATCGAAAGCCGTGAGGCCCATGCTGTAAGTGGGCGAGGGAATTCCGCGGGATGCAAAGTTGACGTTGTCCGAACGGTCAAACAAATTTTGCTCGGGAACAGGGTCGGGAATCGCTTCAAGGCCGAATGCTTCGGCAGCCGCAGTCAATTCAGAGTCAGCTTCTGTTCTGCCAAGTCCAATAATAGTCACTTTTGTGGTATCGTTATACCCGGCCCCATCAATATTGAGGTTATACACGGTTTGCCCGAGCGAAATAGCGGGTTTTTCTGCATAATAGCGACTGCCCAGAAGGCCCTTCTCCTCGGCAGTCCACGCGGCAAAGATTATGGATCGTTTCGGTGGATTCTCGGCAAAGAAAGCTGCGGCTGCCATAATCCCCGCTGTTCCCACCGCATTATCCCTTGCACCGTTGTAGATAAAGTCACCGATTTCCTCTCCGGGCCGAACTCCCACGTGATCGTAGTGTGCTGAAAGCATAATGTATTCATTTTTCAAATCAGGATCCGAACCCTCTACAATTCCGATGACGTTTCGGCTGGTAAACGAACTGTTTGGTTCACCGACAATAGTCAGTGAGGCCGTTTTGTCGGATGAACCAGTTAAAAAGTCATTTCTGCTGTCGGTCGGGTTGTTCATCCAAAGCTGAGGTATGGATGCTGTACTTTCGACATCTTCTGAAATTTCGAGCCGTGCTCGAGAAAGAAAATTAACCAGCATGGGCCAGGGCGCTGCAGGACTGCTATAAAGTTCAATGATAGCCACTGCACCTGCTTCTGCTGCCCAGCTATTTTTTTGAGCTGAAGAGGTAAAAAACTGCTGCGGGGACCGCTCTCCGGGCAGGCCGGCATGGGTGATGATGATTTTCCCATCCACGTTTGTCTCAGTAAGTTCCTCTTCCGTAGCGTGGTTCAAATAGACAATCTCTCCATCCAGCTCACCAAGGTAACTGTTCAATAAAATAAGGTCGCTCTCTTTTTGATAGATGGAATCGCCCACAGAAAATGAAATTACATCGGGTGCAGATCGCTGCTCAAACGGTACATGCTGATAATAACTGCTGTCGCCGTAGGCAGGCTGAACCCCATGCGCACGGAACCAGTTTGCAATGTAAGCTGCAGCGATATCAATTTCGGGTGAGCCCGTATCGCGGCCGCGGAGTTCATCAGCAGAAAGAAAATGAACGTTAAGTTTTACCTGCTCTTGGCTAACAGCTGTTGTAATATCTGATACAGATTGAGATTGAGCGGCAGAATCTACGTAAGAGAATGCCACTATTACAATGAAAATCGAGGAGAATAATCGAAATGGGATCATAATATTTTGAACTGTTCGCAGAGAATTCTATTCTGATATAAAGAAGGATTCATTTGCCGGTTTAATAACGAAACAATTAATCATATTAGCTCGTGTTGTGCATAACACAACAGAATACAGAAGAATAGTAATGGATTAAATACGCATTTTAAAACACCATGTTTCAAAGTCGTCCGATTCTTATCATTTTTATAGTCAGTGTTGCTTCCGCTCTCTTTATTTATGGGTGTGGCACTCAGCAGGTCATGACCGAAAGAAACTCCGGTGATGGATACTATAAAAATAATGCACACTCAGACCGGTTTCGGCAACAGGTTGAGCGGGGATTTGAGTCGATCAGGCGTCTTCAAAACACGGTGATGTACCGAACCTATCTTTTTAATCCCAATCAAACCATTACCCGTTCACAAATTGGTTCGTTCAATATAGAAAATGTGGCCGTTGCCTCAGAAGTAGAGTCGGTGACGAATGCCGGAACGGCCACGGTACTGTCTAACAATGGAATAAAGACTGTGTTTCTGACGGCATCCCACACGGTTTCCAGGCCCGATACGGTGATTCATTTTTACGATCTTGATACGGGATCACCCGGGGACAGGGTAGAAGCTGTATCAATTAAGATGTCGGAGCACCACTTTGTTATTGCAGATGAAGGGATTGTCGGACTCGATTTGGTAGCATCAAACCGAAGTAAAGACCTTGCTCTTCTTATTTCCAATGAATCGATTGAAGAGCAATATAACCTGGAACCCATTGCCCTGGATCCCGGCAGATTTGAAGAAGTAGAGTGGGGAGATATGGTCGTTGCCATGGGGTATCCGCGCGGGGTACAGATGATAACACAGGGGGTTGTAAGCCTGAGTAACCATCCCCACCGATCACTGGTAATGGATCTGAACATCAATCGTGGCTATAGTGGCGGGATAGTGTTTGCGCTGCGGTCCGATGGATCTGGCATGGAATGGGTGGGTATGATTACATCAGCAATGGGAGAGCGGGAACTATACCTGGCTCCCGAAGATGGTATTCAAACAGAGTACAATCCCGAAATTCCATATCGCGGAGAGGCTTACGTTAAAAGCAGACCCGTTATTTATTACGGGATATCATATGCAGTTGATATCAATGAGATTAGCTTGTTTGTACAGGAAAATAGAAATCTGCTCCGTTCACGTGGAGCCTCCACAGGAGTAATCAGGTAGATCTAAGAAACTGGATTTCCAAACTTTATGCGTATAACAAATTATTAATACATTATCTTACGGTTAAGAGATGTATTATCATGAAATAAATAATTTTATTGTAAACGGAAATTCCCTCCTTTTTGTATTATTCGTTCATACAAAAAAAGAATATTGAACCATCACGTAATTACGATTTATAATGGACGTATTTTCCGCTGCGCCTCATCATGATGTATTTTTGCTTGTTCTTCAAGTAGGTATTTTACTCCTTACTGCCCGGGTTCTGGGCGAAATTGCAACTCGCCTCGGCCAGCCGTCCGTTATTGGAGAAATACTAGCCGGGATTCTTCTCGGCCCCTCTCTTTTAGCGGGTTTCTTTCCTGCATTTGGAGAACTCATTATACCACAGACGGAAACCAGTGGCTATTTACTTGAGGTGATTTCCCTTCTGGGTGCTATGTTTTTGCTGTTAATCACCGGCCTGGAAACAGATATACAGCTCATTAAACGCCATGCCAGAACCGCCGTGAGTGTATCTTTTGGGGGGATTACCATTACATTTATAACCGGGTTTTTCCTGGGGCAATATCTGCCTGATTTTCTTCTGGCAGACCCCGATGAGCGCCTGGTTTTTGCTCTTTTTGTAGCAACCGCTATGTCAATATCTGCGATTCCCGTTATTGCAAAAGTGCTAATGGATATGAATCTGATGAGGCGCGATATTGGTCAGACAATTCTGGCGGCCGGTATGAGCGATGATACCATCGGCTGGATTCTACTCTCTATTGTTGCTGGTATTGCCGCAGGCGATGCGGTTACAGCAGGGACTGTTTTTACCACGGTTGCGAGTGTGCTTGCCTTTTTGATAATCAGTTTTACTCTTGGCCGGTGGATGGTAAGAAAACTGCTCATTTATGTTCAGGATGAGGTTATAAGCTCCGACCGGTTACTTTCGCTGGTAATTATACTTGCATTTTTATGGGGTGCTATCACACAGCTCCTGAATCTTGAGGCGATATTAGGAGCATTCGTAATGGGAATTATTTTTGGTATGATGCCGCGGCTGCCCGAAGATGTGATCGATAAGCTTGAAAGTCTTGCCCTTGGTATTTTTGCGCCTGTATTCTTTGCCGTTGCAGGATTAAAAGTAAATATCATCAATCTGTTTGATCCGACTCTAATCATTATAACGATTATTGTAATTGGCGTAGCTACACTTGGTAAAGTAGTAGGTACGTACACCGGAGCACGCTTTTTTGGTAAAAAAGATCACTGGACATCACTGAGTTTTGGTGCGGGTTTAAATGCCCGCGGAGCCATGGAGATTATTATTGCAACCATAGGCCTCCGGCTTGGAATACTTTCTCAGGATATGTTCTCAATTGTTGTAGTAATGGCGATCGCCACATCACTGATGGCGCCTGTGGCACTGCGCTGGGTGCTTAGTAAGGTTACCATTGGTGAAGAGGAACAGAAGCGTCTCGCCAAGGAAGAGCTCGAAGCCGATAGTCTTGTAGCCGATATACACCGGGTACTGCTGCCTGTTCGCACACGAAGAACAACAAAAGGGCAGGAGAAATTTATTCAGTCAACGGAAGCTCAGATACTCGAGCTGATTGGCCAGGACTCCAGCATATCTCTCACTCTGTATACGGTGGCCAAGGACAAAGACAAGTCGGAATGCGAGGCGTACCTGGATGAGCTTGCCGGTTATTTTAACCTCGACGAGATTGTGAAAAAAGTGGTTACAAGCGATAAGCCCGGAGACGCCATTGTAGACGAGGCCAAAAAAGATTACGATCTTGTAGTACTTGGTGCTACAGAACGTTCAGAGGATCATTCTCACCTGTTTAGCCCCATTGTTGATTTTATTACACGTTTTTCTCCCTGCCCCACGCTTATCGTTCAGGCCGGCGCAATTGCCAGAGGATGGCAGCCCGAACGAATTCTGGTGCCTACAAATGGGAGTACTGAATCGAGGAATGCCGCCGAACTGGCGTTCTTCATTGCAAAATCAGATCGTAATAAAGAGGTGATAGCACTTAATGTGATTACAAACGAACTTTCACCTGTGCAAAACTCTAAAGAAGCCTACATTGAAACAAGAAAGCAATTTGCAAACGAAGCGGTAAACGAACTGAAAAAACTTGGGGAAGCCTTTGAAGTGAAAACAGAGGCACTTGTACGTCAGGGCAATTCAGTAGAAGAAGTAATAGCTGAAATGGCAGAATCCAATGCGATTGACCTTATTGTAGTGGGTACGAACGTACGGCCCGGATCGAATCGGCTGTATTTAGGGCCCCGGGTAGAGAGTATTCTTCAGATGTCATCGTGCCCGGTTATTGTTTTTAACACATAGATTTAAATATTTTTGAGAGAATCGTTGTAGATTAATATCTGCATTTACAGAAGTTTTAATAGCAGTAAATTTATTATATGTCCATATTAAATAAGAGTAAACGCCTTAAAAAGGAGTTAAAACTCTTTGACGTCTACGCGATCAGTACCGGTGCTATGTTCAGCTCAGGTTTCTTTCTGCTGCCTGGCCTTGCCGCCGCACAGACAGGCCCATCGGTTGTACTAGCATATTTTGTTGCCGGAATATTGATACTGCCTGCCATGTTCAGCGTTGCTGAACTGTCAACCGCTATGCCACGCGCAGGCGGGGCATACTATTTTATAGACCGGAGCCTGGGGCCTCTCTTTGGTACGGTTGGCGGAATCGGATCGTGGTTAGCACTCATATTTAAAAGTGCGTTTGCATTGATTGGTATGGGGGCGTATATCTCTATTTTCATTGAGGTACCGATCACCCCTGTAGCGGTTGCGCTCACTATTGCTTTTGGGATTACAAATATTGTGGGGGCTAAAGAGAGCAGTTGGCTACAAAACGTTTTGGTAGCCACTCTTGTCAGCATTCTCTTTTTCTATGTGTTCCAGGGGGTGTTTGCGGTAATAGATGTGAACTTTTTTGGCGTATTGCGCTCCGAATTTTCTCCCTTCTTTCAATATGGGCCACAGGGATTCTTTGCTACCATTGGCTTTGTTTTTGTATCGTATGCGGGACTCACAAAGGTTGCAAGCGTATCTGAAGAAGTGCAAAACCCTGACCGAAATATACCTTTGGGAATGATGCTTTCGCTGGCTACGGCTACATTTATTTACGTTGTGGGTGTTTTTATAATGGTAATGGTACTTGAGCCGTCTGCATTGCAAGAAGATTTAACCCCGGTTGCCACCGCCGGCGAGGTATTTCTGACCTGGCTGCCCGGGCAAACCGGTCTTATTTTGGTTGTGATAGCCGCCATTGCCGCATTTGCGTCTACGGCCAATGCGGGAATTATGTCGGCCGCACGCTATCCACTTGCGATGGCGCGTGATAACTTAATTCCAACTACCTTTTCGAAACTTGGACGGTTTGGTACTCCTACGATTGCAACGGTTGCAACGACCATATTAATGATTTTTCTTTTGGTCATTTTTAACGTCGACTCCGTGGCAAAACTCGCCAGTGCATTTCAGTTATTACTTTTTGGAATTTTAAATGTTTCTGTAATTGTAATGAGAGAAAGTAAGATTGAAGGTTACGATCCGGGTTTCAGATCTCCATGGTATCCCTGGATGCAACTTGCAGGGTTTTTTATCTCATTGTTTTTAATTGCAGAAATGGGATTGTTATCCATCATTTTTACATTGGCAATAACCGCAGTAAGTGTTGTCTGGTACTTCAACTATTCAAAAGGAAAAGTGAAACGGGAGGGTGCTATTTACCACGTACATGCACGGCTGGGACAGTATCAGTATAAAGGGCTGGAAAGCGAAATGCGCGGTATTATGCGCGAGAAGGGCCTTCGAAAAGAAGACCCGTATGAAATGGCGATTGGCCGGTCTGTGGTTTTTGATTTTAAAGAGAATCCATCCATTGAAGATATTATTGAGAGAGTATGCCGCGAGTTCTCAACACGGGTTAGTTTTTCCCAGAGTAAGCTGGTGGAGCTATTTAAAAATGATTATAAAGATGGAATTATACCCGTGGGAAATACCAGCGCACTGCAGCATATTCGGATCGACGATGATGTTGACACAGAAATAGCCCTGGTTCGCCTGTACGATGGTATTAAGATTGACCGCGAAGAGTTCGAGGATGTCAGCAGCGAAGAGAAGAAAGATGGGTTAATTCACTGCATGATTTACCTCATCAGTTCGAGAAAGAAATCGGGACAGCACCTGAGGATTATTGCGCATCTGGCTGAAATGATCGACAGCATTGACTTTTATGAGCGGTGGATGTCTGCAGGGGATGAAGCAGAGCTTCGTGAAATTCTGCTTCGGGATGAACGGTTTATCAACATCACTCTCAAAAAAAATGATATTACTGCTACGATGATCGATAAATCAGTGAAAGAGCTTGAACTTCCCGGTGAAAGCCTCATTACGCTGATTAAGCGTGAAGGAAAAATTATCTTTCCACACGGTAAATCTACCCTTAAAGAGAATGACGAACTATCCATTATCGGAGACAAGAGTGATATCAAAGAGATGAAAAAGATGATGAATCTGGGCGATCCCGATCAGTAAAATCCTGATGTTTGTTTTTACAGGTTACTCAGCTTTTCAAGTATCGCTTTGAACGTGAGAGACGACTCATCACTCTCTTTCATGTTTCGGAGTGTGAATGATCCCTCGTTTAGTTCATTCTCGCCCACGATGAGCGTAAATCGAGCATTTTCCCGGTTAGCATCCTTCATCTGGGCTTTCATAGACCGGCCCATGTAGTCCATGGTCGCAGAGATGTTCTGTTTGCGGAATTCAGGGAGTTTAGTAAGCCCCCAATTGCGCGCTGCATCGCCAAGGGTCACAATATAGACATCCACAGATTTACTATCTCCGAGTGAAATTCCAAGTTCTTCACAGGCAATGAGCAGCCGCTCCATACCTGCTGCAAATCCAACTGCGGGAGTAGGCTGGCCTCCAATCTCCTCAATCAGAAGATCATATCGCCCACCGCCGGCCAGTGCATCCTGAGCGCCAAGATCAGGGCTAATCAGCTCAAATGCAGTCTTTGTATAATAATCCATTCCGCGAACCAGGTAGGGATCCTCTTCATAAGAAATTCCGAGATCAGTAAGATAGTGCTTCACTTTCTCGAAATGAGATTTCGATTCTTCATTTAAATAATCCCCGATAACGGGTGCTGACTTAATAAATGGCTGATCTTCTTTCTCCTTTGAGTCGAGAATACGGAGTGGATTTTTTTCGTACCGCTTTTTTGATACGTCGCTTAACTTTTCAAAGTTTGGTTTTAAATAATCTTTAAGTGCCTGCTTGTAGCTGTCCCGGCTCTCCGGGTCGCCAATGGAATTCAATTTAAGCGTGGTATTTTTGATGCCAATCTTGTTGTAGATGTGAATCATAAATGCAATGACTTCCACATCAGCAACCGCATCATTACTGCCAATTACCTCAACCCCAAACTGATGAAACTGTCGCTGACGTCCCTTCTGTGGACGCTCAGCACGGAACATGGGGCCAATATAGTATAGCTTTTGTGCCCCGCCACGCTGATCAAGATGATTTTGTACATAGGAGCGAACAACGGGTGCCGTGAGTTCGGGGCGCAGTACGTAATTGTCTTCGCCGCGATTAAACGCAAAAATTTCTTTTGAAACGATATCTGTCAGCTGGCCAAGCCCCCTAACAATCAGCTCGGTCTGTTCCATAATGGGCGTGCGAATTTCCTCAAAATGAAAAAGTCTGGCCTCACGGTGTATCAGGTTCTCGAGATATTGCCATTTACGAACCTCATCGGGCAAAATGTCGACCATGCCGAGGTGTGTAGTATACATTGGTTTAGCCATGAAGGAAATATATTCAGATGTTAAAATGCGTTCGCGCGTAAGATAAGAGGGAACAGACAAAGAATCTCGATGGATGTGGACTTTGGAACAACATTCATGTCTCTCTATTATTTGGAACCGAAAGCTGGTACAGTCCTATACTGCATGCGATAGCTGCATTCAGGCTCTCCACTGCATCACTGTGTCCGGGTATTCGAACACGCGGATATCGAGAGTTGAGAATGCTTTTCTGAATACCATTTCCCTCGTTGCCTGTTACAATTAGTTGCCGCACCTGATGAGGCACTTTTCTGATGTCCAGAGACTCCGGCCCGCCATCAAGCAGGTAGACCGACCAGCCGGCAGAATCAAAAAGAGGCAGTATTTCGTTTAAATCACCATTTAAAACGGGCAGAAAACCTGTAGCACCAGCGGTGCTTCGAACCACTTTAGGATGATAAATATCCACAGTTCCTGTTCCGCTGAGAATTCCTGCGGCCCCAAACCAGGCAGCTGTTCGAATAATGGTCCCCGCATTTCCGGGATCCTGTATGGCATCCATAGCCACGATAGTTCCATATTCTTTAGCCATGTCAGCCGATTCTTTCTCGTCCGGAATTTCGCAAACGGCCAGGATACCCTGAGTATTTTCTGTATCTGAGATATCTGCCAGTGTTCCGGCATCTGTGGTGTAAAGGGGGGTGTCTGAAGGGATGAAAGAGAAGCTTTCCGCAAGAGACTCATCTGCATAAACTTCTTTTACATTTATATATCCATTACTGAGAATTTGCTCAACACAACGAGCCCCTTCAGCAATAAATAGCTGCTCTTTTTTCCGGTATTTTCGCATCAAAAGTTTTTTCAGAAGCTTAAGCTGGTTATTTGATGCAGATGAATGGGTCATTTTTCGAATGTTTTCGGAACAGTGATTGGGATTCGTTCTATACAGCTTCTATATTTGAAAGAAACAGGAAATAAAAGATTAATGGAAGCTATGAAAGATTTTTTGAGTTTGCTCGGAATAGAGAAAGAAAATGCGGGAACCTCAACGGGAAGAGAGTTTATGAAAAGCAGTTCTGCTGCAAAAATTGTGAGTACAACTCCATCAGATGGATCTGAAATTGGAGCGGTTTTTGAAACAACGAAAGAGGAGTATGAAGCCGTTGTGCAGAAATCACAGGAAGCGTTTCGTGAATGGCGAATGATGCCGGCTCCGCAGCGCGGAGAAATTGTTCGGCAAATCGGGCAGAAACTACGGGAGTATAAAGAGCCACTGGGTAAGCTGGTATCATACGAAATGGGCAAAATTTACCAGGAAGGGCTGGGCGAAGTTCAGGAGATGATCGATATCTGTGATTTTGCTGTGGGTCAGTCGCGAATGCTATATGGTAAAACCATGCACTCAGAACGTCCGCAACACCGGATGTATGAGCAGTGGCATCCCATTGGTCCGGTTGGCATCATTTCGGCTTTTAACTTCCCGGTTGCCGTCTACAGCTGGAATGCCATGATTGCCGCTGTTTGCGGAGATACGGTGATCTGGAAGGGATCAGAAAAAACACCTCTCTGCAGTGTGGCGGTTCAAAACATTGTTGGAAAGGTGCTTGAAGATAATGATCTGCCGGAGGGAATTTTTGGAATGATTACGGGCGGACGCGAAGCAGGTGAATGGATGACTTCGGATGAGCGAATCCCGCTTATCTCTGCTACAGGATCTATTCCCATGGGTAAAAAAGTTGGCCAGACTGTAGCTGCCCGCCTCGGTAAAACCATCCTTGAACTGGGTGGCAATAACGCAATCATTATCAGTAAAGATGCCGACCTGGAAATGACAATACGGGCTGTTGTTTTTGGAGCAGTAGGTACGGCAGGTCAGCGCTGTACAAGCACACGCAGGCTCATCATTCACGAATCGGTATATGATGAACTCAAAGAGCGGCTGGTTTCAATTTATAAAGACCTGAATATTGGTGATCCATTGGAAGCAGATACGCTGGTTGGGCCTTTGATTGACAGTGCCGCCGTGAGCGCTATGCAGAACGCACTTAAAGAGGTGAAAGCGGCAGGTGGTTCTGTACTTTGCGGTGGTGATGTTCTTGATGAAATGAAGGGCCACTATGTAAAACCGGCTATCTGCGAGGTTCAAAATCACTATGAAATTGTTCAAAACGAGACTTTTGCTCCTATTCTCTATCTCATAAAATACAGCACACTTGATGAAGCCATTGAGCTTCATAATGGCGTTCGGCAGGGGCTTAGTTCATCTCTGTTTACGTTGAATATGCGCGAAGCCGAAAACTTTCTGAGTCATCACGGATCGGACTGCGGCATTGCCAATATTAACATTGGTACAAGTGGCGCTGAAATAGGCGGGGCGTTTGGCGGTGAGAAGGAGACCGGCGGCGGACGTGAGTCGGGCTCGGACGCATGGAAAGCGTATATGCGTCGGCAAACCAATACTATAAACTGGGGTGATGAGCTGCCGCTTGCTCAGGGAATCGAGTTCGATGTTTAAAAAGTGGATAAGCCGTCTGCCGGGACAGATAAACCCGGCGGACGGCAACTTACTTGAAGAACTACCGCACAAAGTGTTGGTGGGCTCGCATCATAAAACCGGTACGGTGTGGATGAGAAAAGTGTTTTCGTGTGTGTGCGAGAAGCTGGGACTCCATTTTTTTGCAGGGAACCAGGAAGATTTACCCCGGGATTTCCATGTGTTTATGCAGAATCACAGTCAATTCTTGCCAGGGAACATATCGGGATCGGTTCGTGGTGTGCACATTATCAGGGACCCGAGAGACAGAATTATATCGGGTATGTTCTATCACCAAAAATCTAAAGAGAGCTGGCTGCATAAGCCGATGGAAATGCTGGGCGGGGCTGCGTACCAGGAAAAAATTAATAGTTTTGATACAGTTGAGGAGCAGCTAATGTTTGAAATGGAGCATTCAGGGCGATGGGGGATTGAAGAGATGCTGAGGTGGGATTACTCAGATGAGCGTTTCATGAATGTGAAATACGAAGATTTAATCGCGGACCACGATCTTCTGCTTTTCCACGACATATTTACGTTTCTGGGTTTTCCCGGATCTGCAATCCCCGCCTGTCTGGATTGCGCCTACAGGAATTCCCTGTTTTCTGGTAATATTGAAAAGTCGGTTCATGTACGATCAGGAAAGTCATCGCAATGGAAAAGGCATTTTACACCGCAGCATAAGCAGAGATTTATAGAGCTGTTTGGTGAAGCACTCATTACGCTGGGTTACGAAGAGAATAACTGCTGGGCTGAGTAGTTCTCACTGAATATTCGCTAAGCAATTTCGTCCAGGATCTTGAAACTTTCGGGACCGTACTGGAATAGCAGATCATAGAGACAGCAATAGGGTTCAAAACCGGGGAAATGCTGCCGATAAAACGGATGCTTAAAGGAGATCTCAGATCGATTTTCACCCTGTCTCTGATAGTGGCGTGCATCGTGCTCCTGAAAGTATTGGCCGGCTCCAAGCTTCTTTGCCATGGCGTCTGGATTTGAGTGGTAGCCGCTCATTGCACTTGAAAAGATGATATCTGCGTGTGGAGAGATCTCCAAATATTGAAAAATCCGTCGGCGTAAAAACAGGGAGAAGTCAAGAAGAACTTCGAATTGAAACCCCTGTTCCAGATCTGAACGAATTTCCGGCTCGTAAAAATCGTAGTAGACGCTGTTTCTGTAATTAAACTCCAGTGTTCTGAGGATTTGAGATATCCAGTCTTCACTGTGATCAATGCGAACCTGATTGATGGGCTTCTTTTTGTCTGAAGTGACTACCGGCACGCTGATGTAATCGGTTCCGCCGGGTGTGCGAATCAAGGCCCGGTGTGTGCGCCCTTTTCTTGACCACTGTTCACTATCCTGGTAGAGTATACAGTCTGATTTAAACATAATGGCCAAATCATGTAGGTCGGGAACAAGTATGGGTTGTAATATGCCGAGAGTCATAGAATTGACGCTTCAGAATTGAGAAATCTGCACCTTACTTATCTGGTACCGGTTCAGTGACTTCTTCGGGATTTTCACCATAAAATTTTAGAATCAGATAGAGGATAACTAATCCCGCGAGAAGTCCCCATGCCGGATGAATCCACTCGAATGCAGCCGGAAGTTCACCAACCAGAAGCGCCACAACCGCAATTAGGATTGCGTAGGGCAGCTGGGTTCGAACGTGGTCTATCAAGTCGCAGGCAGAACTCATAGCGCTGAGTACAGTTGTATCAGATATGGGCGAGCAGTGGTCGCCAAAAACCGCACCAGCCATTACCGAGCTGATGGCACCAAGCAGAATACCGTAGTTTTCACCACCGGCAAATCCAATTCCGGCACCCATAGCAATTGTAAGTGGCACTACTACAGGGAAAAGAATGGCCATGGTTCCCCAGGATGTTCCGGTAGAAAATGCTGTGATCGCTGCAATGAAGAACACAATGCCCGGAAGAAGTGCAAGCGGCAAGGAATCCTGAAGCAGTGACGCCAGGTATGGACCCGTTCCTATCTGGGCTGTAATTCCTCCGAGCCCCCATGCAAGAATGAGAATGATAATGGCAATAAGCATCGACTGCATCCCGCCCACCCATGAGTCGATGGCCTGGTTGATGGTTAAAATACGCTGGGTCACAGAGAGTAAGATGGCAACAAGAGAGCCGGTAAATGAGGCCCAAAGGAGGGCATCGAACGGATTTGCATTCCCTATGATAGTTGTAAGTGTACGCTCGGCGGGAACAAGCCCTTCGCTGCCTGTTACGTAAAGGCCGTAAAGAGCCACAACGAGAACCGAGAAAACCGGTAAGGCGGCATTGTACCATCGCTTTGGCTTGCCTTCAATGGGCTGCATAGAGTCGAGGTTGGTATCGGATGCAGGCATTGCCCCATCCCTGATAACGCCTCTGCCTGAAGCGGCTCTGCGTTCAGCTTCTAGCATGGGGCCGAATTCACGTTTCATTAAAATGGTCATAAGTACAAATGCCAGCGCAAGTATGGGGTAAAACAGGTAGGGTATGGAATCCAGGAAAATAATGAATGCGTTTGCTGCACCGGCTTCCAGCTGGGCTGCAAGGGCAACATCTGTGGTTGTTTCGGCCAGAGACGAAAGTGAACTTTGTATCTGCGTGATTTCAAAGCCTATCCAGGTCGTAATTACGGCACTTACCGCAAGGGGGGCCGCGGTCGAATCAACAATATAGGCAAGCTTTTCCCGGGAGATGTTGAGTCTGTCCGTCATGGGACGAAGAGCATTTCCGCGGATTAAGGTGTTGGCATAATCATCAAAAAAGATAAAAAGAGCGGAAGCCCAGGAAAAAATCTGTCCCTGCTTACGCGTTCTGGCATACTTGCCAAGCTTGTCTACGGCTCCCTGTGTCCCCCCGCTGCGCGACATTACACCTACCATGCCGCCAAGAAGCAAGCTGAATACAATTATCGCGATGTGATCGGATTCTGCGAGCGAATCCGTTAGAGTACTGAGCGATAGTGCAGTACCTGTCGTAAAATGAAATTCTGTTATAAATAACGCCCCGACCCATATACCGGCAAAAAGGGATAAAATAACTTCCCGGGTTGTGAGTGCAAGAAAAATGGCTACAATCGGTGGGAGTAGACTAACCCAGGTGCCAAAAAAGCTGCCGGGCGTTTCTGAGGGTTGATCAAAAGCAAAGACATCAAGCACCTGCATCAAAAAAAAGAGTACGGTTAAGCCTGTGATAGTCAGAAAGTATTTTTTCATAAACGGATGCTGTTTTATACCGGTCGAAATTTAATGGTTAGAAAATACAAGCATTGATGATAAATACAACGTAAATGTTTGATTGGGCCATTTTTGAATCAGATTCGTTTCCATACCACGAATACATTATTTTGGTAAAAGAACAGCAAATATAAACTGAACTCTTACATATTGGTTACCAACCGATCACATAACAGATATTCCCGACAACGTCGGGCACTTGTCGAAATATTGAAGGAGAAAGGGATTAAGGATCAACGGGTGTTGGACGCGATAAAAGCTATTCCAAGACACGTACTTGTTGAGAGTGCCCTGGTAAATCGGGCTTATGATGACCGGGCTCTTCCCATTGGTTGTGACCAGACTATATCTCAACCCTATACGGTTGCTGCACAAACAGAGCTTTTAAATATCTCCGAAGGTGATAAAGTGCTGGAAATTGGAACGGGATCGGGATACCAGGCGGCAATTTTGTGTGAAATGGGAACTGATGTGTATAGTGTGGAGCGACATGAGGAACTATACCATAAAGCAAAAGAGAACCTGCGGGAATTTGGCTTCCGACCACATCTTAAACTTGGAGACGGTACTCTTGGGTGGAAGGCTTATGCCCCGTACAATGCAATTGTTGTTACAGCGGGAGCACCTGTTGTACCCGAAGATCTTATAGAGCAGCTTACTATCGGGGGTGTTCTGGTTGTGCCTGTTGGCGATCAGAAAAGCCAGGTGATGGTCAGAATTACCCGCACTTCGGAGAGAGATTATGAGGAAGAGCATCTGAGGCAGTTTAAATTTGTGCCGTTAATTGGAGAGAAAGGCTGGGGCGGGACTAATTGAGTTAGACTCCCGGGGGTATACAATTAACTAATTATTGAAAATGATACCCTATAAGCTCAAAATTGAGCGATGCTCCTAAATTTTTATTATAAAAAAGCGCTTTGCCGAGTTTTACTTGCATATCTATTCCATTGCCCTGAATACAGTTATAAGAATTCATTTCAATATTAAATGAAATTCAAAAACAGGAACACGCCAGGCAGACAAGGTGTTATTTGATTGTTCGATCAGAACAAAGATTTGATTTTCGTCAAATTCTTAACCCCAATTAAATAACAGTAGAATAATGAAAGTATTTAAAACTTTAGGGCTGGTATTATTAGCTACAACACTTATGGCTATGGTACCTTTTACTAACGAAACAAAGCACGATCACAATAACAGTGATATTGTAGAATTAGCAGTACAAACTGAAGCGCTCTCAACATTGGTAGCAGCTGTACAAGCGGCCGATCTTGTGGAGACTCTTAAGTCTGAAGGCCCATTTACAGTGTTTGCTCCGACTAATGATGCATTCGCAGCATTACCGGATGGAACTCTGGAATCGCTACTAGAGGAAGCCAACAAAGGACAGCTTACTGATATTCTCACATATCATGTTGTTCCAGGTAAAGTAATGAGCAGTGACCTGAGTGATGGTATGACGGCAACAACTGTACAGGGACAAGAAATAACAATTGGTGTTGGTAATGGTGTTACCATTGACGGGGCTAATGTTGTACAAGCTGATATTGAAGCCACTAATGGTGTGGTTCATGTAATTGACGCTGTAATTCTGCCTAAAGAAGAAAGCAGTTCAAGCTACTAAGTAGCTTTAAAAAATTATTGAAAACCGTGCCGGGCAACCGGTGCGGTTTTTTTTATGCCTTATAGTTATAACAATATTGTAAAGGATTCTTTTTCGGTTTTTATCTACTCAAAAAAGTTTTAATATTAAACTAAATTGTAAAATTGAAATGCTGAATTGAGTATGAAAAAAATGAAGTTATTTGAACCAATAGAGATTGGTCCTGTAAAACTGAAAAACAGGATTGTTATGGCGCCTATGACCCGAAACAGAGCGCCAAATGAGTATGAAGCCCCCACAGAAATTCACGCTGAATATTACAGTCAGCGTTCATCTGCCGGACTTATACTGTCGGAAGGCTCTCCCGTTTCTCCAGGGGCAAGGGGCTATATCGCAACCGCAGGAATCTACAATGACGAGCAGGAAAAAGGATGGAAAAGAGTAAACGAGGCGGTGCATGAAAAAGGAGGACACATGCAAGTTCAGCTTTGGCACGTAGGGCGGGTTTCCCATCCCTATTTTCATGATGGAAAGAAGCCTCCCGCGCCTTCAGCCGTTAAAGCCGAAGCCATGTCATTTACCCCTGATGGATTTAAGCCCACACCCGAGCCAAGGGCAATGACCCTTGTTGAAATAAAGCATACAATTGACGATTTCCGCAAGGCGGCTGCCAGAGCCAAGAGTGCAGGTTTTGATGGTGCTCAAATTCATGGAGCCAATGGATATCTAATTGAGCAGTTTTTACACAGCTCGGCAAACCGGCGAACTGATGAATATGGTGGCAGTATCGAAAACAGGGCGCGGTTTCTTTTTGAAGTGATTGATGCTGTGGCAGGTGAAATCGGAGAAGAGAGAACCTCGCTGCGTCTCTCTCCAAGTAATTTGTTTAACACCAACAATGACCCCGATTCCAAAGAGTTGTATGAATACGTTATCCAAAAATTAAACGGATACAATTTATCTTACCTGGAACTGGTAGAAGCCATTGGAGACCTGAGCGAGCATCCACACCTTGTGCCAAATGTTACCGAACATTTCCGGCCGATTTACAACGGCATATTAATGACGAATGGCGGCTATTCCCGTGAAGAAGCGATTGAGATAGTAGAAAATGGAACTGCCGATATGGTGTCGTTTGCACGGCTGTTTCTTGCCAATCCCGATTTACCCGAACGTTTTGAAGCCAATGCTGAGCTGAATGAACCGGATTCGGGTACATTTTACGGAGGCGGGGCCGAAGGCTATACAGACTATCCATTTTTGAAGGATGCTGTGGACTGACAGCTTTAGTTTGTAAAGAAACGGATAAAAGAAAAGCCGCCCTGGTTACTCAGAGCGGCTTTTTTGATGTTATCAATATCAGGATTTAGTTATCCGGATTTAAAATGTTTTCAATCCGTCTTTCAGCATCAGCAAGATGAACACGGGTTGCCCTGTCACTGACCCTGCTTTTAGCTGAACTGATGTCGCTTTGAAGTGTTTCGAGCTGCTCGCGAACCATCGGACGAATGTCAGACTGACTGACATTGACGCTGGTCATACCTAAAAACCGCCGGAACTGGGCTGAAATATCGGGCAGTTCTTCTGTCATCAAATACTCCATTCTTTCGATATAGGCGCGCTGGAGATTTCTTCTGTAAACGGTGGTCGCGCTGTTATCGCTGAGTTCACTCCAGATCGTTCCTCGCAGATCATCGAGGAACTCAAAAGGTGAATAGGTATCTTCACCACGGATATCATATTCGATGAGCCTGG
>DATGBT010000125.1:0-8597 GCA_035312505.1 Balneolaceae bacterium
GCTTCTGAAGTAGAAATGAAAGAGAAGAAAGCCCGTGTGGAAGATGCACTTCATGCAACACGTGCTGCTGTTGAAGAGGGTATCGTACCCGGCGGCGGCGTTGCTCTGCTTCGTGCAGTGAAAGTGTTTGGTGATCTTAAAGCTGAAAATCCCGATCAGGAAGTAGGTTTTAACATCGTAAAACGAGCTCTTGAAGCTCCGCTTCGTGCCATTTCAAACAATGCCGGTGTAGAAGGCTCTATCGTAGTACAGAAAGTACTCGAAGGCAAAGATGCATTCGGTTACAATGCACGAACCGAAGTATACGAAGACCTGATTAAAGCCGGTGTTATCGATCCAACTAAAGTAACGCGAACAGCCCTTGAAAATGCTGCTTCCGTTGCCGGATTGATGCTCACCACCGAAGCCGTTGTTGTTGACAAGCCTTCTAAGAAAGGCGACGACGATGACGATGCCGGAATGGGCGGCGGAATGCCCGGCGGCATGGGCGGAATGGGTGGAATGGGCGGCATGATGTAAGCCGATTCCCCAATTCGCTATAGAATTGAAAGCCCTGCTTCAGAAATGAGGCAGGGCTTTTTTTATGCTAAAGTATTTTCAAAGATGCAGTCTCATAAAACTCACTGGTTGCAGACAGACTTTTACAGTTTTTTAGCTCAATTTTATTTAAAGTACTTGTTGATAAACGCTAACTAACAAGTACAGAAGAATGAGTGACCACAACAGACGAGAGTTTATTAAACTGACATCCCTTGCCATTGCAGGCAGCATGCTCCCCCTTAGTGCCTGCCGAACACAACAGGAACTTGCAATTGCACCGGCATTCGCCTCCGATTATAAAATTAAAGTGGGATTGATTGGTTGTGGGGGGCGCGGAACCGGTGCCGCCAATCAGGCGCTAAACGCCGACCCCAATGTGGAACTGGTAGCTATGGCCGATATTTTTCAGGACCAGATTGAAAACTCGCTAACCGTACTCGGACAAATTCATTCCGATAAAATGAATGTGCCTCAAGAAAGACAATTTGTCGGGTTTGATTCGTACAAAAAACTCCTGAATGAGGATGTTGACGTTGTACTTCTAACCGCACCACCTGCATTCAGGCCCGATCATCTGGAAGCCTCGGTTGCGGCAGGGAAACATATTTTTTGTGAAAAACCGGTTGCGGTAGATGCCGTTGGCTATCACAGGGTGGTAGATGCAGTTAAATCGGCTCAGCAACAGAATCTCTCAATTGTATCGGGGTATTGCTGGAGATATCACGAGCCCAAACGGGCATTTTTCGATAAAATCCTGGATGGCGGGGTAGGTGATATCCGCGCCGTTTACAGTACATATAATACCGGCGCTGCTCGCTTTGAGGAGAGAGAGTCTGGATGGTCGGATGAAGAGTTTATCATGCGAAACTGGATGTATTACACATGGCTGTCGGGTGACCACATTGTGGAACAGGCTGTGCACAGCATCGACTTTATGGTCTGGGCACTCGGTGATCAAACCCCGCTGAGCGCTATGGGAACCGGCGGCCGACAGGTGCGCACGGAGGATAAGTTCGGCTATATTTACGATCATTTTGCCATTACGTACGAGTATCCAAATGATGTAAAGGGATTTCATATGTCGCGACAGCAGGCCAACTGCGAAAACAGCTATAAAGCCGAAATTTTTGGGTCTGATGGAGTAGGGATTGCGAACGTAACCAGAAATGTTCATGCTATCCAGGGAAGAAACAACTGGGAGTATAGCGGTGAACAGAATAATATGTATCAAACCCAGCACGATGAACTTTTTGCGGGTCTGCGAAAGGGGATAATTCTGAATGACGGCATGAACATGGCTAACTCTACCATGGCGGGCATAATGGGCAGAATGGCGGCCTACACAGGCCAAAGGGTTACCTGGGAAGAAGCCGTTAATTCAACTGAAATCTTGATGCCGGAAAATGTAGACTGGGGAAATATAAAAGGCTCAGGTAAAGTGGCCATGCCTGGAATAACCGAGCTTGCCTGACTTGCAGTCCAAAACAGTAACTCTCATTTAATAAACGTCTATGAAACGAGACTCATTTCTCAGGTTGAGTGCAGCCACAATTGCAGGTCTGTCTGGAGGGTTTTCACTCAGTAAACGTCACGAAGCGCAAACCCGAAAACCGTTTGCAAAAGAGGATTTTCCGGATACTCTCAAAAAGGGATATATGCTCGACACATTCCCATCAAGAGATGAATTTTCACTGATGGAAAAATGTGCGATGCTGAAATCTGCAGGATTTGATGCAGTGGAGCCACCCAGCGGTCTCGACCATGATGAGATGATGGCCGCTGCGAAAAAGCATTCACTGGATATTCCAAGCGTAGTGGTTTCTACCCACTGGGCAAACCCGCTCTCGAGTCCCGATCCATCAGTCCGCGAAATGGGTCGGAAAGGCGTTGAGACAGCTCTGTATGATGCAAAAGCTTACGGAGCCTCGGTGATTTTACTGGTGCCGGGTGTGGTGAATGAAAACGTATCATACAAAGAGGCCTATGATCGCTCACGTGCAGAAATCGACAGGCTGCTGCCGCTGGCTGAGGAACTGGAGATTGTGATCGGTATTGAGAACGTTTGGAACCATTTTCTGCTGAGTCCATTGGAGGCGGCGCAGTACGTTGACGATTTTAAATCCGAATGGATCGGCTGGTATTTTGATATTGGGAACATCATGAATGTTGGCTGGCCGGAGCAGTGGATTAACATTCTGGGCAATCGTATTGTGATGATTCATATAAAAGAGTTCAGCCGTAAAAAACGAGACGCCGAAGGCCTGTGGAACGGGTTCCGGGTACACTATACCGAAGGGGATAACAACTGGGAAGCCATTATGGCATCTCTGAAACAGACAGGCTACAGCGGATATGCGATTGCAGAGCCTTCATGGAGGGGAGAGGATCTGGAACCGCATGTATTTCTTCAACAATATGTGTCGGAGAAAATGGACGATATTTTCATTCATTTTTAACTGAACCACGCTATTTCACGAGTCTCCGGGTGAACATAACGAAGATGTAAACGCATAAATGAACAGGTTCGACAAAAATAAGAAAAAATATGTGGGTAGATTTTACGAGTAGATGAATCAAAGAAGCGCTTTTCTGGCTATACGAAGCTGACTTTAACGGGAATCTATGGTGATGCTAAATTCTATTTAATTTATGATGACTTTTTATTAATCTGATTTATAGAAAAGAAATTCGAAATAAAGTCAAGCTTCAGAATATGCATCGCTGCTGTATGATGATAGAAAAATCTCCCGTTTTGTAGCAGGACGCTAACATTATTCAGAAACTTTTGAATACGCCTGCTCCATTAGAGCGGGCTTTTTTATGTCTGATCACATTCCAGAATATCGTTTAAATGCAATTCAGTAAATGATGACACACCAATCTGAAAAATATCGGTTAAAACTCAACATCTCCGAGCAGGATATTGCAGTGATGAATGAGAATTTCAACAACGCTGATCCCGGGGCTCTTCTCGAATGGGGTTACCGGGAATTCCAACAGAAGGTGGTTTTGGGAACCGGATTGGGTCCGTCGGGTGTGGTTTTGATGCATCATCTGCACAAGTTACAAGTTCCCATTAGGATTTTCTGCCTGGATACCGGGCTTCTTTTTGGAGAAACCTACGAGCTATGGAAAAGACTTGAGCGTCGCTTAAATATCACCATCGAAAAAGTTTCACCCATTCTCACTCTCGAGGGGCAGAAGGGTAAATACGGTAATGAGCTTTGGAAATCGGATGCAGATCAATGCTGCCATATCAGAAAAGTGTTGCCTCTCAGAAAGTACCTGGCAAACAAATCCGCCTGGATTACCGGTCTGAGGCGCTCTCAGTCACAATTCAGGGAAAAAATCGATAAGATTGAATGGGACTCTACAAATAAGGTGGTTAAAATAAACCCCCTGGCAGACTGGTCGCAGGAAAACGTCTGGTGGTATATTAAAGAGTACGAATTACCCTATAACCCCCTGCACGATGACGGCTTTCCAAGCATTGGTTGTGTGCCATGTACATCAAAAGCATCAGACGAAAACGATGAGCGCTCCGGGAGATGGATGAACAGCACAAAAACAGAGTGCGGCATACATCTTCCCGATCCTGAATCGGATCAATAGCTCACCAAAGCCGGGTTATTCAGAAAAAATATCTTAATTCATTTGAACGAAATACAGGAAGCGGCCGTTTATCAATATTGAATAGTTTAATATCAATCAATAAATATAAACGACATGAGTGTAGAAGAAAAAATTACAGACGTATATAATCACGTACAACAGGGAAAAGCGATGGATGCGTTTGAAAATTATTACGCAGACGATGTAGTAATGATTCTGGAAGACGGTACCGAAGTTGAAGGTAAAGACGCAAACAGAGATCGTGAAAATGAATTTTTTGGAAGTGTTGAGTCATTCAACGGAATGGAGGTTGTGACCATTACCGCAAATGAAGATGATAAAACAACTGCCGTTGAAAGCTGGATGGATGTAACCTTTAAAGGTGGCAACCGCGTGAAACTGGAGCAGGTAGCCACGCAGCAGTGGGAAGATGGTAAAATTGTGAAAGAACGATTTTACGGTACACAACAGTAGTTGTGATTCCAGATAATCGCTAAAAAGGCCCTCAATGTGTAGGGCCTTTTTTATGTTCAACTACTTTTTTTGACTCACAACCCAGTTCACAAACAGAAATTCGATCGCGGCTGCCTCATATCCTTTCCATGCTCCAATCATTTCTGAAAACTCTTCATCTGAGGTATTAGCCGGATCACCGCCATAGCTCAGAATTATCCATTTGCGTAATCCCTTCTCCTCTCCCTTTTTCTGGTTTGACGGGAAAATTGCCTTCGTAGTATCCCGAAAAAGCATCAGGTCCTGCGCTGATGTTGGGCCAATTCCCCTGATGTTTGAGATCTTATCATAAAATTCCTCAGGTGAAGCTTTGGCATCGAGGTAATTAAGGTCTGTCTCTCCTGCAAGTATATCCTGAGCCAGACCAACCAGGTATTCACCTTTTCGCAGAGTCGGGCCCATTTTCCGGATTTGAGCAGGGTCAGCCTTGGCAAGCTGGAAAGGCCGGGGCCACGCGGGTAGTGCCTTACCTTCGTGAATAAGGTGCGTTCCGTAAGCCTCCCGCACTTTAAATGCCATTTTTCGTGCTGTGGGCTTGTGGGAAAGCTGCATCTGTATGATGCGATTGGTAATATCTTCCAGCAAGTTTGCACGCGACATACGCTTTAATCCGTAAAACTCCATGAGTTTTGGTTCCAGTACAGGGTCTGATGCCGCCTGATCATAAAGCGGCCTAAGATCAAGATTGGTTCCAAGCATACGTGCCAGCGTTTGATTTGCCTGTTCAACCTCTTTCTTCGTAAGATCTTCGGGCGTATCAATATGAAATTCAGGATGTTCAGGATCACCGTTGAAGAAAATTGTGGAAACAATATCTCTGTCCGGCAGCGGAATCGGTCGCGTAAATCCTTCTTCAAAGATCAATTCGGGGTTATGCTCATGGTCGAAATAGTTGTCGATATCAAGACAGATAAACCAGTCGTGAGGAGGTATAGATTTTAGTGACCAGGATGTTGGCATAATTATTTTTTTGATACGTTATAAAGCTCAAAAGTAAGAAACAATCACTGAAAGAAAGAGTTCCGATTTTTTCAGGTTCACAATTGTGTAACGTTTATGCACTTAACCAACCATTGATTAGTTTTTTTCCTATTGTAAGGATGAAAAGCATCCGTAAAATTAACGATGAAAAAAGCTGAACAATCATTTCAATCTTTTTTTGGGCTGATATTGCTCTTTTGTCTGATATCGTCCTGTCAGCAGAGTACCGGGACTGAAACATCTGAAGAAGTTGAAGAGATAAACTGGTTGCTTCCCGTTGATAAAATTCTGGATGGCGGACCAGGCAGAGATGGTATTCCATCGCTCGATTCACCGGTTTTTGCACCTGCGCGCGAAATAAACTACGTGCATGATGACAGAAAAGTTTTGGGAGTAAGCCTTGGGGGAGTCGAGAAAGCGTATCCTTTACAGGTTCTCGACTGGCACGAAATTGTGAACGACCGAGTGGGAAGCCGGCAGGTGACGATCAGCCACTGTCCGCTTACGGGTACGGGAATAGGTTTTAACAGGATAGTGAAAAACAGGCCGGTTGAGTTTGGTGTTTCTGGTCTAATCTATAGAAATAACCTGATTCCATATGACCGCTTTACCAATTCGAACTGGTCTCAAATGCAGATGCGTGCTGTATCTGGCGAAATGGCGGGTACTCTTCTGGAACCCATTACGATTATAGAAACGACGTGGAAAACCTGGAAACAGATGTTCCCCGATTCTCAGGTACTCACTACGGAAACCGGTTTTGTACGTCTGTATGATAAATTTTTATATGGCAGAAATTATTCAACAAGCCATTCCCAGTTTCTGTTTCCGGTAGAGAAATTTGATGACAGGCTGCCAAATAAAGAGCCGGTGCATGCTGTATTGCTGAACCCGGAACAGGGAGCAGAAGCGATGGTACGAGTATATCCGATTCTTGACTTTGATGAGGATGTTGAAATTATTAATGATACGATTGGCAATCAAAAAATTGTAGTTGCCGGCAGCTCGGGTTTTTCGTTTGGCACAGCATTTAAGTCAACGCTAAAAGACGGAACAGAACTCACGTTTGAGGCTTTTAAGGACTCCCTTCCCGTAATAATGACAGATCAGGAGGGAAATAAGTGGACACTCTTCGGCCTTGCAGTGGAGGGCCCGCGTGCCGGATCGAATTTGCAGGTGTTGCGTTCATATACCGGCTACTGGTTTGCCTTTGCGGACATGTTTTCGAATGTGGAAATCAGTGACGCATTTACTCAGTAAATTAGACCAGGCTTTCCGTTTTTGTACTGATTTCACAACTTTATGAAGAGTTTTGAATCTTTTGTGACACGTTCACACTCGTAATTAGCTACTCTTTTGTTGTATTAAAAAAAAGCAAAAGCAATGGCATCAATAAACAGAGACAGACCACTAGAAACGGGTTACACGCCGCCGGAAAATCGTTTTCTTGATGTTGAGCATGTTGTAGGGGAAATCACCAGAGAAACGACCGATCACATACAGCGCTATACCGTGGGTAAAATTCTGGTGTTGGCTTTTCTGGCAGGAGCATTTATTACCTTTGGTGCCCTATTCTCAGTATTACTATCCACCGGTGTGAAAACAGTTGGGTTAAAGCTGTTGCTGCAGGGATTTGGCTTTTCTACAGGGTTCTTTATGGTGATTTTATCACATGCCGTTCTTTTTACTGAGACCAACGTCGTTCTTCCAGCCTCTTATCTAAACTGTACACGGTCTGACGTAGCCATCGGGGCATTGAAATTCTGGTTGCTGGCCATTGTTGGCAACGCAGCCGGCGCGTTTGCTGTGGGTGCATTGTTAACTTTCACACAAACATTTACGGCAGAAATAATCGAAAATTTTGGTTCAGTGATGGATAAGAAAATGTCGTATATGATCGGGGGTACGGCAGCTCACTGGTTTCAGATTGTAATTTCTGGTTTGTTTGGAAACTGGATGGTTGGGATGGCCGCAGTATTTGCACTCATGGGGCGAACCATTATTGGAAAATACATCCCGATATTTCTTTTGGTTACCCTGTTCGTAGCCGGAAACCTGCAGCACAGCCCCGCAAATATGGGATACTTTTCATTGGCCATGCCTCTTGAAGTTGGGCCGGGCTGGGGCAGCGCCATTCTTTGGAACCTCATTCCGGCAGCTATCGGCAATGTACTTGGAGGCACGCTGCTGGTAGCACTTCCGTTCTACTACACCCTGAATGCCGAAAAGGGAGAGGCGGCAAAACAGTAGCCGGGACGGTCTTATTGCCAAGTAAAAATCAGGCAACTATTTTTTCATTTCTTCGTGGAATGCAGGACATTACAATCCAGATTATAATATGTGTATGCAGAATCACCAAAATTATGTTATGGTGATATCTGTAAAAGCAACCACCTGATTATTTTGAAGAAATGCACCTTTTCATTAAAAAAACTGTGTTAGTCCCGTTTGCGAAAAGTAAATTGAGTCCGTCAAAAAGCTCATTGCTTGTCATGTTTACGGTTATTTTTTGTTTGGCAGATACATCTGCTCTCTTTAGTCAGGGCTTTAACTCTTTCAGCAACCGAAACCATCCTTATCTGAGTTGGCAGGTTGCTGAAACAGAACATTTTAAGATCATCTACCCACAGAGAATTGCCGATATTGAACCAGTTGCAGCCGCAATTGCGGAAGAGTCATACAGTGCACTTTCCCAAAACCTGGAAGTGGAGTTTGAAAAAAAGATCAGGATCTACTTATCAGATGAAGACGAAATTGTAAACGGATTCGCAAACCCTATTGGAAAGGGGTATACCATGATTTGGGTGAATCTCAATGAATATGCAGACACGTGGACCGGGGACGTAAAGTGGCTCAGAAAGGTAATAGCACATGAACTGGGACATATTTTCCATTTTAAAGCGGTATGGTCAGACCTTGCGCTGCTGAACTATCTTGTTGCCGAACCGCTT
>DATGBT010000126.1:0-7943 GCA_035312505.1 Balneolaceae bacterium
ATCGGTTACGACAGCGTGAACCGGCTGGCTATTGGCGTGAATGTCCGGTTCTAAAAACGCCGGATACGGAAACGTTTTAACAGTCAGGACTGGTTAGAAGCATTTTAAAGAACAGAAATTATCCTTAGTTTAACTAGACTGAATTTAAATAAAGGATTTTTATGCTGCATTTAACTTTTGCAGCCAGTCCGTAATCCGGGCTACTTTTGTGAAATTAAGATGCTTCTTGACGTAAAAAATATCGAAAAATCATTCGAAAAAGATGTTCCTGTTGTTACCAACACATCTTTTTCGGTTCATGAGAATGAGATTTTTGCTCTATTGGGACCCAGCGGTTGCGGAAAAACAACAACCCTTAGGTTAATTTCGGGATTTGAACATTTAGACAGCGGTGAAATATATCTCGATGATGAACTTCTTTCATCCGTAAAAAAACATAAAGCCCCTCAAAAGAGAGGTATAGGGTTTGTTTTTCAGGATTACGCACTCTTTCCCCACATGTCTGCCCTGGATAATGTTGCGTTTGGGCTTACGAATCTTCCAAAATATAAGCGTAAAGTGTTTGCTGAGGAGGTTCTTTGCAGAACAGGTATGGGCGATCATAAGCATAAAAGTCCGGCAGAACTTTCCGGAGGGCAGCAACAACGGGTGGCGCTGGCACGGGCTATAGCGCCGGAGCCAAATCTGGTTTTACTAGATGAGCCCTTCTCAAACCTGGATGCTATGCTCAGGGATTCGACGCGTAAAGAGGTTCGCTCCATTATCAAAAAAGCCGGGATGAGCGCAGTTTTAGTTACTCATGACCAGGAAGAAGCACTTTCTTTTGCAGACCGAATTGCGGTTATGAACGACGGACAAATTGAACAAATTGGTACACCCGAAGAGGTATACTATGCCCCCAAAACCAGATTTGTTGCACAATTTTTAGGCCGCACTAATCTTCTTGAAGCAAATGCCTCTAACTCGGATACCATAGATACTGCAATAGGTCCCATAAAGCTCGATCGGACAGCAACAGGACGCATCACCTGCTCTATCAGGCCGGAGCACCTCACTATCGAAACGCCGAATGGTGCATCATCCACCAACAACCGTGGTGTGATTATCGCCAGGGAGTTTAAAGGTCACGATATTACCTACCATGTGGAGTGTGCAGGCGAGAGATATATCATACACACCGATAACCGTGTACTCTTCAATAAAAATGATGAAGTAGTTGTGAAGCCCCTTGATTCTGCAGTTGTTTTAGAAAAGGCTTAACAACTTCGATTGTAATTTGATATCCGAATATTCTACGCAACGAATCTGCGTTATCTGCGTAAATAAGGCCAGAATAAACGACAGATTTAAATAACAGACCGTTGAAATTTACCCTGATTACGCTCTCTCTCATTTTTTTGCTATTCCATACAGCCTATAGCCAGGTTGAAATCAGCGGGCGAATCGTTGACACATCAAATGGTGAGACGTTACCGTCTGCAGCTGTTATTCTGGATGGATCATATAAAGGAACCATTTCGAATAGTGAGGGTTTTTTTACGATTAGCGTTGACTCCCTGCCGGCAGCACTTACCATTCGTTTTTTAGGTTTTCATCAGAAAAAAATAACGGTTTCAGACGAAACTGAACTCCCCTTGCTGGTTGAGCTGTCTCCCTCTGTTACGGAAATGGACGAAATTGTAGTAACGGATCAGGATCCGGGCCTCACCATCATGGAAATGGTGATTGAGAGAAAGAAAATATGGCGGCAAACGCTTCAAAGTTACCAGGTGGATGCATATACGCGCCAGTCGCTCAGCAATGATACATCCATTGTATCTATTTCTGAGAGCAGTTCTATTGCCTACTGGGATGAAACCCGGGGGCATAAAGAGGTGCAGGTTACACAGCAACAGACCACTAACATCTCGGGAGATCAAAATTTCTCCGGAGTGCGATATATGCCGAATTTTTATGATGACAACATCGAAATAGCAGGGTACAATATGGTGGGAATCACTCATCCCGAAGCCATCAGATTCTACACGTTTAAACTAACAGATACACAGGAATTCGAATCAAAACCGCTTTATAAAATTGAGTTTTTACCGAGGAAGAGTTTACAGCCGGCTTTTGTGGGAACAGCGTGGGTTCTGGGAAGAGATTATGCGCTTTTGGAGGTAGACTTAAAACCAAATGATGTTGTTAATTTTCCACCGCCCATTCAGGAGTTTGATCTCTCCTATAAACAGCAGTTCAGTAATTACGGGGGCTCTTACTGGTTACCGGTAGACGTGAGAATAGAAGGCAAGATTAAAATAGGTATGATCGGTTTTAGGATGCCCGCAATTCAATTTAAGCAGGTCTCCAGGCTGTCAGACTACGAGATTAACGGGGAAATACCTGATTCTGTGTTTACGAATGGCGATGACTTTATACGGCTGCAAGAGTTGCCGGCAGATAGTTTTTCTGTAAGTATTGAAAGGATACCCCTAACAGAGGAAGAGTCTGTCGCATATAGTACCATCGACTCATCAGATACAATTGAAAAAGCATTTCAGGCGGAAGGGTTTCTTGCAAACGCACTGGAAAACAGTGATGAGCAAGATAACAGCGGCTTCTTTTCTTCTGTTACCAACAGGTTGCCCGGTGGCTTGTCACCTATGATAAGGTATAACAGAATGGATGGTTTTTACGCGGGACTTAAGTATAGCAAAGAGTTATTTGGTGATGAAACTGCTTTTACCGGCTTTGGGGGGCTCAACCTAAATACCAGCTTTTGGGATTACGGTGGCAGCTTAAAGCAGCAGCTTCTGAAGGTTGGAAAAACGAATGTTAATGTCCACTTTCGCTATGCAGTGGAAACCGAATCAAGGTACTCATCATCGCTGTATAATTTTGGAATGAACAGCGTAGCAACCGTTTTCGGAGGGGTTGATTACTTCGATTATTTCAGAAATGAGTCGGCCTCAGCAGGGTTGGGTATTGATGATATTTTCCCGAGAACCGATCTGGCTGTCTCTTTTAATCACGAGATCCACAGGAATTTTGAAAATGAATTACTTGAGGATTACAGCCTATTTGGCTGGCACGACACACGCAGGGTAAATCCTGAAATTGAAGAGGGAACAATGCAATCGCTTGTATTTAGCACGGCGATTAACAAACAACAAAATAATTTTGGGATAACCGGCCGCAGACAGCTGACTCTCGAAGTTGAGTGGAGTGATGAAGTGTTAGGGAGTGAATTCAGTTTTGTAAACTATCGAGCGTCTGTCGACTGGAATTTTCAGACGTTTTTTAAGAGAAGGGTTTTTGCGAATACTCTGGATCTGCATTTATCAGGCGGCTTATCACAGGGAACCGTGCCCATACAAAAATTTGGAACCATAGACGGGAGCATGAGCCGCTTCACTCCTTTTGGGGCACTGCGAACCCGGCAATTTTTACCCTACGAGGGCACCCGCCACTGGCTCATTGCTGCAGAACACAATTTCAGAAGTATTCCCTTTGAATGGATGGGGCTTCAGTGGTTTGCCGATAAGGGGTGGGGCATTATTGTGTTTGGCGGAGCAGGCCATACATATGCAGACCGGGTAATTCATGAAGACAGGTTACTTTCGAACGGAATACACACCGAAGCCGGGGTAAGCCTGAACAGTATTTTCGGAATATTAAGAATTGATGTTGCCAGGCGGTTGGACAATCCCGGAACATTTATTGGAATTAGCGTTCCTCGCTATTTTTAGATCCCGGGTAACGAGCTTAGTTCTGAATGGGGATTGATTCGGCGCGTCTGTTTTTCTCGCAACCGGGTGTGCTGGCATCTTTTTCCGCTTCAGAACAGGCGACGGGCGCTTTTCCGAGGCCTCTTTTCTCAATTCTGTTTTCTGATATTCCATTGCTGATGTAAAAATCTGCCACGCTGTTTGCCCTCCGAATACTGAGACGAAGATTATACTGATCGCCCCCCACGTGGTCGGTATAAGCGTCGATGCGAATGGAGACATCACTATTTTCCGCGAGCAATTCAATATTAGTCGTCAGAAGCTGAGCAGCCGTAGAAGTGATATCCGACTGATCGAACCCAAAATTAATGGTGGAAAAATCTTCTGCGGTGAGTGCTGGGGGGTCGTTTGGATCAAGCGGGTCTGAGCCCATGTTTACCTCTTCCCCATCCATGTAATCGTCACCGTCTGTATCACTGATGATGGGGTCTGTGCCGGTACCTCCATTGTAAGAACCTGTAAATTCAGGTGCCTCACATTCAGTTCGGTTTGTATGCAATACCTCCTGGCAGTCTGTTAGGCCGTCGCGGTCGGAATCGGCATGGAGAGGATCTGTTGAATAACCGCCATCAAAGCCTCCTGAAAAATCAGTGTTCTCGCATTCGGAACGGTTGGTATGTTTGAGTTCCTGACAATCTGAAAGCCCGTCAGAATCAGTGTCCGGATTTAAAGGGTTTGTACCGTAAGCGTTTACTTCTTCACCATCAGAGATGCCATCAGAATCAGTGTCGGGTTTAGTAGGGTTTGCACCATGTATAAAGGATTCCTCGTAATCAGTGAGACCGTCCGAATCGGTATCGGGCTGCAACGGGTTGGTTTCATACACATAAATTTCGTCATAATCGGATAGCTGATCTCCATCGCTGTCTCTTTCCATCAGCTCGTCATCCGAGAGGCCCATAAGATAATCCAGGGTAAGTGGATCGGGGTCTGTTCTCGGGGTTGATGATTTACAGGCCTGAAGTACCAACATGCTAACAAGTGTAAGTAGGCAAACTCGAAAAAGGGATGGTGTGTGTTGGAAAATCATAATGAATAAATATTAGGTTTGTCTATGAAAAGTATGATTATTGTGGATATAAATCATGTAGAAAAGCTTTTGACTTCTAAACGAAAAACTTGGTATATTTAAGGCTCTTTGGGGCTATAGCTCAGCTGGCTAGAGCGTCGCGCTGGCAGCGCGAAGGTCCGGGGTTCGAATCCCCGTAGCTCCACGGATATTTATTGATTTTATTTATTCTAACGAATATAGGGCAAGTCCCATACAGCCAGCTCCCTGTGAATTCCGTCAGGGTCGGAAGGCAGCAGCGGTAGCAGGTCGTAGCGGCGTGATATGGGTAGCTTGCCCTTCTTTTTTCCTTTCTTTAGTTAATTTTTAACCCACCCTCCACATGCCCGGCTATATGTTCGGCATGAACCCGGGTATTTTCAATAAACAGGCTGCTGGTATCCATACCACCACATACTACACCAGCTACATAGAGGCCCTTGCGATTTGTCTCGAGGGAGTTTTCATTAAAAACAGGCATTTTAATTTCATCTTTTGAAAGATCAATTCCCATAGTCTCCATCAACCCGAAATGAGGGTGATACCCGGTCATGGCGAGTACAAAATCGTTTTCTATGGTTTTAAGTCCTTCTTCCGTTTTGATAACGACCTCTTTCTCGCGTATTTCAAGTAGTTCTGAGTTAAAATAGGCATCGATGGACCCCTCTTTAATTCGGTTTTCAATATCGGGCTTTACCCAATATTTGATGGAGGGCTTAAGCTCTCTTTCACGCACTAACATGGAGACTTTTGCATTGCAGCGATATGTTTCTAAAGCAGCATCTGCGGCCGAATTTCCGGCACCTACCACCAACACATTCTGCCACGCATATTTATGGGGCTCATCGTAGTAGTGTGTTACTTTAGGCAGATCTTCACCGGGAATATTCATTCGGTTTTCCTGTCCATAAAAGCCGGTTGAGAGAACTACTTTTTCAGCTTTATGTGTCTCCTTCACAGTTTCAACTTCAAAATTTCCATCGCTTCCCTTTAGCGCCGTAACTTCTTCATAGAGGCGAACATCAAGGTCATAATGCTCCGCCGCCCTGCGGTAATATTCAAGTGCCTCCTGCCGTGTGGGTTTATCACCGTGTGAAATAAAGGGAATATTCCCGATCTCCAGCTTATCAGAGGTTGAGAAAAATGTCATGTTGGTGGGGTAGTTAAAAATCGAGTTTACAAGACATCCCCTCTCAATAATCCTGCTCTTTATTCCTCTTTTTTTGAGTTCAATAGCAGTTGCGAGGCCAATGGGTCCCGCTCCAATAATAACAACCATAGAATTTGTATTAATAATTTTTTCGTTTCCTTCACCCGGAAAACAAAGATAAGCAAATGATCGTGCATTTACTGAGTGATGCGTAGAATCAAAGCAGCGTTTTAAAATAGCGTACAATGGTTTTATTGATCCAGCCCGGGGGCAGACTCCAGAAGCCTACATGGCCTCCGCGTTCGGTAAATGCTGTTTCTATGGCCCGATTGGCTTCAATATCCTTTACAGGTGTCCAGCGGAACGGGCAGAGCGGGTCCTGTTTGCTGTGAATAACCAGCGTGTTGGTTTTAATTTTGTTCATAAAAAAGGCACTTGAGCAGCTTTCATAATAATGATCAGCGCCTGTAAACCCGTGGATTGGCCCTGTTATCTGGTTATCAAAATCATACAGGGTAGAGCCGGTAAACTCTGGAAGATCGGAGAAGGTTTTTCGCTTCTGATTCAGTTTCATCACCAGGGAATCTAAAAAATAGCGGGTATATATTTTGTTAAAGCCGTTGTTAAGGTTTAACGAGCCTTTCTTTAAGTCAAATGGGGTGGAAACCACGGCAATGCCCAAAATAGGATGGTGACTCCCATTCTCTTTCAGATAATTCAACAGAGCGCTGGCTCCGAGTGAAAATCCGGCAGCGAAGACGGGCCGGTTTGGAAACCTTTTTGAAATCCAGTGAAGCACCGTTTGGATGTCTCTGGTTTCTCCGGAGTGATAGAACCGGCGTTTTTGGTTGATTCGATCGCCGCAGCTGCGGAAGTTTACAGCAACTGTTGAGTAACCCTCTGCCAGCAGCACTTCTGCAAGCCTTGTTATGTAGTACCGGCGTGAATTGCCTTCAAGCCCGTGGAGCAGAATTACGACCGGTGAGCTTTCATTTCTTTCGTTAATGTCGAGCTCCAGAAAATCATCATCGGGTGTGCCGATGGTAATACGCCTGCTGTTGAGCTGAGGCGCATCAAATAAAAGTGAACACAAAACAGTGTGTGCATGCCCGTTAAAACACCAGGGAGCTGACGTAAATGAGACCGTTTTAATCGTTTGCATGCGCTAAAAATATTCATAAACATTCAGTTTATGAACTTTAAAACCTGAAAACATCTGAGAAATTCTTCTGCACTTTCGTTATCATTTTAAAAGACAATTTAGAAAAAAAAGCTCTGTCGGCATGGATGAAACCGTCGTAAACAAACCTGTAAAACGCGTAACCGCTATTGATCTTGGCACCAACTCTTTCCATGCGGTAATTGTGGATATATATCCGGACGGAAGTTTTTATACGGTGGACAAACTGAAGGAGATGGTTCTGCTGCAGGACAAAGGAATGGGCGACCGGCTTTCTGACGAGGCTTTTCAACGCGGTTACGACGCACTTAAACGCATCAAAACGCTGAGCGATCATCAGAACTCTGAGCGGATTCTGGCTTATGCCACAAGCGCCATCAGGGAGGCTGAAAATGGCGGTGAATTTATTCAGAAAGTAATTGATGACCTGGGAGTAAAAATTAGTGCGATTCCCGGACGGATAGAGGCAGAACTCATCGGCCTTGCGGTGCAGCATGGCGTGGCTATGCCGACCTCTGTCCCTTCATTGATAATGGATGTTGGGGGTGGCAGCGTGGAATTTATTTTGGCTGATAACGAAAAAATGTACCATGTTAGCAGTAAAAAAATGGGAGTAGCCAAAATGACGTCGCGTTTTGTGCATAACGATCCCATTACAAAAGAAGAAATATCGGCACTTGAAGATCACTACCGGCGTCAGCTTACGGAAGTAGCACAATCGTTTGCCATGCATCGCGGTGAGATTTTGATTGGTTCGTCAGGCACAATGGAGAACATAGCCCTGATGGTTGCTGATCA
>DATGBT010000127.1:0-7290 GCA_035312505.1 Balneolaceae bacterium
TTGGGGGAGTTACCGACCTGCTGATTGATATGGCGGCCAAAGCATCAAGAGGTGAACAGGCCTACAAGGATATATTATCGCTTATAGAGTCGAAACACATCAGTACAATCAATACAACCATACCGGCTGCGGTGCGGAGCGATGTGCTGACTTCGTTTAAACTGATGCTGAACGAACTTGAGGATGTACTGCAGGGCGTCTTTCTCACCCGCGAATTAACCGCTAAAACCCTGGATTTTATTACCGGATTTGGCGAGCGGTTCTCGGCTTCTATTTTGTCAGAAATGATCAATCAAACATCCTTAACCGCTGTTTTTACGGATGCCAGAACATTGCTGAAAACGGATCGTAATTTTGGAAATGCACGTCTCTTAACAGCCGAGTCTTTCAAAAATATTCGTAGCTACGTAGAAAACAGCACGGTTGATGTGATGGTTGTGACCGGTTTTATCGCTTCTACGGTCGAAGGAGAATCCACAACGCTGGGCAGGGGAGGATCGGATTATACAGCCTCTATTTTCGGGGCTGCACTGCAGGCAGACAATATTGAAATATGGACAGATGTTGACGGTTTGATGACGGCAGATCCCCGGAAAGTAGATCGTGCTTTTTCGGTCGAGGCTACCTCTTATGAAGAAGCGATGGAGCTTTCTCACTTCGGGGCAAAGGTGATCTATCCGCCCACAATTCAGCCGGCGCTCAAATCAAATATTCCGATCAGAATAAAAAACACATTCAAACCGGCTCATCCGGGGACGCTCATAAACAGTTCACCGCAGGGCAGACGGGGAGCCATTCGGGGTATTTCATCGATCGACACCGTATCGCTGATTACATTGAAGGGAAGCGGAATGATCGGACTTATAGGCGTTTCGGCACGAATGTTCAGCGCCCTGGCTGCAAAACATATTAATATCATTTTAATAACCCAGTCATCGTCAGAACACACCATAACTGTAGCTATTATGCCATCGGATGCTGAGGAAGCCCGCGATGCTATCCATCATGAATTTTCGGATGAGTTTAAGGCTGAACTGATGGATGAAATAAGAGTAGAGCATAATTTATCTGTGATTGCAGTTGTCGGGGATAATATGAGACAAATTCCCGGGATTGCAGGACGTGTTTTTCAGTCCCTGGGACGAAACGGGATCAATATCGTAGCCATAGCACAGGGCTCATCGGAGCGAAATATTTCGTTTGTTGTGGATCAGAAAAATGAGAAAAAGGCGATGAACACCCTGCATGACGCATTTTTCCTGGCTGGCGTAAAATCGGTGAATATTTACCTGGTTGGGGCTGGTTTGATCGGTAACCGGCTTCTGGAAATTATCCGTGAGCAGGAAGATGTGTTCTTTAAAAATTACCAGATCGATATAAACCTGAAAGGGCTGGCTAATAGCCGGAAAATGGTGTTGAGCGAGAAAAATATAAGCCTGAAGAACTGGCAGGAACAGCTGAGCGAGTCAGGGAAAGATACGGATCTGCGAACATTCGTAGATGAAATGAAGGAGATGAATCTGCCGAACAGCATCTTCATCGACTGTACGGCGAGTTCCGATTTGCAGCATTTTTACAGGGAAATTCTTGCCTCGAGTATTTCGGTGGTAACGCCAAACAAGCTGGCGAACTCATCAGATCAAACATTCTTTAATAAACTGCAGAAAACAGCAGACCGATATAACTCTGCTTTTAAGTATGAAACCAATGTTGGTGCCGGCCTGCCGGTAATTGGGACATTACACGAGATGATTTCGACGGGTGATGACATCTACAGAATTGAGGGAGTTCTTTCGGGAACGCTGAGCTACCTTTTTAATACCTATGATGGAACGGTACCGTTTAGTGAGCTTGTAAAACAGGCGCGGGAGAAAGGATATACGGAACCCGATCCGCGGGAGGATCTCAACGGGCATGACGTGGGCAGGAAGCTGCTGATTTTAGCCAGGGTTGCCGGTTTCGAACTTGAGTTTGATGACATTGAGATCGAGAATCTGGTTCCGGAGCAGGCCAGAAACGCCGAAAGTATGGATCAGTTTTTTAAAAAACTGGCTGAAAGCGACAAGGATTTTGAAGAACAGGCAAAATCGGCGAAGACCGATCGGAAAAAACTATGCTACATCGCCTCATTTGAGGAGGGCAAGGCGACAGTTAAACTGGAGATGATATCAGCAGGGCATCCCTTCTATAATCTTAGCAGTACGGACAACATCATTGCTATATATTCTGCAAATTACAATGAAAACCCGCTGGTTGTAAAAGGACCGGGTGCAGGAGCAGATGTGACGGCATCGGGTATTATCGCCGATATGCTTCGGGTAGTGAATACGAAGGCACAAAGCAATGCCGGCTGGTAAACATAGAATTCAGGAGTTCTAATGGATAAAAAAGAGAAAAGAGTAACAGCATTTGCGCCGGCGACGGTGGCCAATGTAGCCTGCGGATTTGACGTACTCGGTTTTGCCATTCACGGACTGGGCGACCGGGTAACCGCCTCCTTTTCAGACACTCCGGGGCTTTCAATCAAATCCATAAAGGGAGATGATGGGCGGCTGCCGCTATCAGTAAAAGAGAATACGGCGGGCCTTGCTGTTCTCTCCCTGCTTGATGAGCTTGAAACTTTACCGGAACAGGGAATAGTATTATCCATCGAGAAGCAGATGCCACTGGGCAGCGGGCTTGGATCGAGTGCGGCGAGTTCTGTAGCCGCTGTGGTTGCTGTAAACGGGCTGCTGGGAAATCCGTTTAGCAAGAAAAATTTGTTGCCGTTTGCAGTAGCCGGGGAGATGGCGGCAAGCGGAGAGGCCCACGCCGATAATGCAGCGGCTTCACTTTTAGGCGGATTTATCCTGGTGAAAAGCCACCGCCCGCCAGACGTAATTGATCTGCCAACACCGGAAAAACTGCACTGCACTATTATCCATCCGGACATTGAAATTCAGACAAAAAACAGTCGCAGAATATTGAAAAAGGACGTATCCCTCGAAAAAGCGGTTAAGCAGTGGGGGAATCTCGGATCCCTGATTGCGGCTCTGTATACTGACGACTACGATCTGATCGCCGATTCGCTTCACGATGAAATTATCGAGCCGGTACGGTCCCTGCTTATACCCGGATTCGACAAGATGAAGCAGGCTGCACTGGATGCGGGTGCCCTGGGTTGCAGTATTTCCGGTTCCGGCCCCTCTCTGTTTGCATTAAGTACGTCAAGGGAAACTGCAGAAATGATCGGTGTAAAAATGGGCGATGTGTTAAAGAAAGAGGGACTTTCGTTTGAGATTCACATATCCAAAATGAATACAGAAGGAGCACAAATCATCTTAAACCGGTAACCCATGGAATTCATCAGTACAAATGGTAAAGCAGAGCCCGTTTCATTCCTGACGGCTATGCGGCAGGGGCTCGCTCCCGATGGCGGCCTCTATATGCCGGAAGAAGTTCCTTTGCTGGAACAGTCGTTTTGGAAGAGCATTCAATCAAAAAGTTTTTCAGAAATAGCTCTGAATATGTCGCGCCCCTTCCTTTCAGGAGAGCTTAGTGATAGTGAACTGGAATCTGTAGTAAGCGATGCCTTTGAGTTTCCGGTACACATCAAACATCTGTCTGAAAACCAATATGTTCTGGAGCTGTTTCACGGGCCCACGCTGGCTTTTAAAGATTTTGGAGCGCGATTTATGGCGCGTCTGTTTTCTGAAAAAGCGCGAAAGGAGCAGAAAAAAGTTACAATCCTGGTGGCCACGTCGGGGGATACGGGCAGTGCTGTCGCACACGGATTTTACAGAGTTCCGGGTGTGGATGTATGTTTGCTCTATCCCAAAGGAAAAGTAAGCAGGCTGCAGGAGATGCAGATGACAACCCTCGGTGAGAATATCACCGCAATGGAGGTCAACGGTGTTTTTGACGATTGCCAAAAGCTGGTAAAGCAGGCGTTTATGGATAAGGAGCTGAACCATAAATTGCAGCTAAGTTCGGCCAACTCAATCAATATTGCCAGGCTATTGCCCCAGTCGTTCTACTATGCATATGCGTATGCGGAACTGACAAGGCAGGGGAAGGGCAGCCCGGTGTTTTCTGTGCCGAGCGGAAATTTTGGAAATTTAACCGGCGGACTCCTCGCGATGAAAATGGGGATGCCGGTGAAGCATTTTATAGCCGCTACCAACGTGAACGACGTGGTGCCTGACTACCTTCGCGGAAATCATTTCCGGCCGCGTGCTTCAAAGCAAACCATATCAAACGCGATGGACGTCGGGGATCCGAGTAATTTTGTTCGAATCAAGCATCTGTTTCATCATGATGATCAGCAGATCAGAACCCGGGTTTCCGGCTATTCATATAGCGATGGCGAAACCCGTACTACGATTAAGGATACATTCCAAAACAGTAACTATCTGATGTGTCCTCATACCGCTATCGGGTATCGTGCTGCTAGAGAGTACCAGAAAGAGAAAGCCGACAACAGTCCGTTTGTCACCCTTGCAACGGCTCATCCGGTGAAATTCCGTGATGTTATTGAGCCCGAAATTGGTCAGGAAATCGGGATACCGGAGAGACTGGAAAAATGGATTTCAGAAGAGAAGAAATCGATTGTGATGGACAGCGATTTTCAATCTTTCAAATCCATTTTACTGGAAAAAAATTAGAAGAATGAACATTCCGGGTTTAGCTATTTACCAGGTCTGTTGTTTCATCCTGTTGAAGTCCTTTTGCATGGAGTGTAATTCCATGTTCCAGGTACGCTTTTAAATTTGTGAGCCAGAAAGTCCAGCCGGTTATGCACCCTACAAAGAGGTTCATTCTGCTCTCCTCATCAGTCGGAATATTATCCTGAACCAGGGTTACTTCTGTGCTGCCCTCTTTTTCCATGAGTTTCACAGTGACGATTCCACCTGAACCAAACGTAAATAAAATGATATCTCTTCCATTTGCTTCCAGAATCCGGCCTTCTTCTGTGAAGTCCCAGTTGTTCCATTTCCAGAAGAAATGATCACTCTTTTGAACAAATTCATCGGTTTTTCTGTGAATTTCCCCCGAAACATAATCCGCTTTTTCGAGAAACCATGCTTCAATTTCACCTTTTGTTGCCCAGCAGCGGTAAACATCATCCGCAGGCTTTTCTATCAAAATCCGTTTTGTGAAGCTGTCCCATTTTTTCATGATAAGTTCTGTTTTGTTAATAAATAGAGATGCGGGAAATCACAGTTATCATAAATCATCGTATAGCAATTGTACTTAAACCCGCTTACATAAACCACTAATCCGCACGTAATGGTCATCTTCGCACCACGTCAACCTCTTTTAATCTAGTGCCTTCAATACCCCCTTCAAATTCAATGGGGACAGACCGGAGGCCGTTTTCACTATTCTCAGGTACCAGAACGTTGAAATGGAGATGCTCAATGGTACTTTGTCCGGTATTACCGGAACGTGCAATGGGTTGCCCCGCCCTAATTTTATCGCCCACTTGAACGAAGCTTCCGTTTTTTACTAAATGGACGTATTGAATAAATATTCCTGATTCCGGTTCATAAACCGTTATGTAGTTTGCAAAGGGTTGCCACTCAGCTCCAACTCCTCCAAAATCGTATTTGTCAACCACACCAACTACATATCCATCTGATGCAGAAGTAACGGTGTCATTCGTTTTTAAATCAAAATCGATTGCGTACCGGGACCATTCTGTGTTGTGCGTAAAATCGGTATTATTGCCCTGCAGTACCCGATACTCCTTGTTCTTGGGAAAAGGAAATTCCAGGGTTACTGGTTGAATTTCTTTTTGAAGACTCCCAAGACGGGAGCTGAACCGTATATCCTGATCAAATTCGGTAATATCCTCATAAATCAAAGTGGTGTCACTTCTTGCTCCAATTTCAACAGGGTTTTCTGCATCAAATAGATTTTGCAGGGTATTGCTGTTATTAAACATCCAAACTCGTAATGGGGCATGCAGAGGATTTTCTATCTCAATGATTAGATGATCATCCACATGTCGAAATGATTTCCTGTACGCATACTGATCGTATGTTTCGGCAGGTAGTTTTGCAGTTTTACAGCTGCAAAGGAACAGGATAATAGTGATGCCCCAAAGTAGCCCGGCAAATAAGTTGCTTCTGTTTTTCATGTTATAATCGTAAAGAGCTTTCACCATCGGTTCATCAATATCGGTTAAGACATTAGTAAATCGCGTTTACCGGTTCAAGAAAAGAAGATCCTTTCAGAGTACGATAGCTCCTGCCCCGCAGGAATCCTGATGGGGCGGGTTCTTTAAAAAGACACTATAAAACGGTAAACCCTTCACTATATATAAATTCAAAAAAAATTGCACATCCTAATTCCTTTACAGGAAGAAGATAATAACGTGGATTAGACGGCTCCGATATTTTTATAAAAATTCAGAATACAAAAAAAATATCGATTGAATAGAGATCATAAAGAGCCCATCCAAAAATATTTTTCAAGAAAAAAACTGTTGGGAGGCAACCCTTTCCACTTTATTGCTGTATGGACTGGTAGAGGCTAGGTAAAAGGCGGAGTAACCATTTTATCTATGAGAAAATGATTATCTCCTTACTAATTAATTAATAAAAATGAATAGTATGGAAGTTTTGAAAAATGTGTTTTCGGATATGCCGAAAGTTATCTTTGTAGCAATATTAACTGTTATCGGGTTCAGTTTTATGGGTTGTAGTGACGATAGTAGCGGCCCCGACGATGAAGACGATTATCTGCAAGTTACTTCCACCCAATCTCATGGAAATATTCTTGCGGACGAAGAAGGTAATGCCCTCTATTTTTTTGCACCTGATGTAAAAGGCGAGAGCCAATGCCAAGGCGAGTGTATTGCCAACTGGCCTGTATTTTTTTCAGAAGATGCGGAAGCGGGTAACGGGCTTGATATAGCCAAAATAGGTAGCATAACCAGAGCTGATGGTTCATCACAAACAACGTATCGCGGATGGCCTCTTTACTATTTTACCAATGATAACCAAGTAGGTGAAGTTAACGGTGATGGTATAAATGGTGTATGGTTTGTGGCCAAACCCGACTATTCTTTAATGATAGCCAATGCTCAACTGGTTGGGGAGGATAGCAATAATTACACAAGTGATTATGAAGTAGGCGAAGGAAACACCACATATTTTACCGATGCCGAGGGAAGAACGATTTACAGTTTTTCACTTGACGCAGCAAATACCAACAACTTTACACAAGAGGATTTTAGCAATAACGGTGTTTGGCCTATTTTTCACACAGATATAGAATCACTTCCCAGCGGGATGGAGAAAGATA
>DATGBT010000128.1:0-5060 GCA_035312505.1 Balneolaceae bacterium
CAGAAGTATTTCGGCGAACTCGCTGTAACTTAAATCCATAGACATCAGCATATCGGTATCCCATACTCGATGCAGATTGGAGTTTTCTCCCATCCACTGTACCCGTACATCGTTACCGCCGCGGTCATCACCATTTCCCACGTGCATGGGTTGATGAATATCACCAATCATATGCATCACCATTTTGAGCTTTTCTCTCTCTTCAACGTCACTCAGCTCTCCACTTTTTAAATCTTCAATAAAGGTTTCAAGCGCCCGGATGATATCTCCGTCCTCTTCCTGTTCAAAATCCTCGTAACTCATTCCATCGGGAATGGTGGTCCAGTGCCAGGTTGCTGTGTAATCGTAGGCAGGATCTGACCGAATATCATCCATCCAAACGGTTGCCAGCTGCATAGACGTAGTGCCTAAAATTGCTTTAACTCTCTCTTCAGCCTCGTCATTTAAATAGTGTTCTGCAATTTCTCCTGTAACATAGTGGCCAACTTGGCCCCATTTCTCAGAATCTGAATGAATTCCGTTAGCAGGTGCTGAAAATGTAAACAGAATCAGTGCGAATAGAACGTTCATATAGCGTATTTCAGTTTTTTTTTTGTTGAAAATAAAAATACCACAGCTTCTACTGTAATGAAACCGAACAGTCTCAGAAAATTGATAATTCTTGGTTTTATTTTATCAGTTTTCCTGAAGAGACCTGAGCTCTTCAAACAGCTCTCTCTCTTTTGATGAAATATTCTGAGGTAGAGCCAATTCTGTTTTCACATAGTAGTCACCGCGATCCGTGCCGTTTTTCATTGATGGCAGCCCCCGACCTTTCAGCCGGAATGTCGATCCATTTTTGGTCTGCTCAGGGATCGTCAGTTTTACTTTTCCATCAAGGGTTTCAACGGTAATGCTACCACCAAGAATAGCCGTATAAATATCAAGCGGAACCCTTTGATAGATATCTTTTCCTCTTCTCTCGAACTCTTTACCCTCTTTAATATGAACCTTAAGGTAGAGGTCTCCCTTTGGACCACCGGGGCCAACAGCGTGTCCTTTTCCTTTCAGTTTTAATTTTTTACCATCTTCAAGGCCGGCGGGTATTTTAACCTTTACTTTTTCTCCGTTCACCCGGAACTGCTTCGTGGCCCCTTTTAGAACATCTTTCAGTGATACATCGATATTGGCTACGGTATCGCGCTGCTGGTGCTGTTCGGGGTTTTGGGCTCTGCTTTGATACTGCCTCTGCTGGTATTGTGCACCACCAAACGGATCGGCCCCTCCTCCGAATATCGTTTCAAAAAAACTGGAAAACGGGCTTCCCTGGGCTGAACCACCACGCTGACGGCCACCAAACATATCTTCAAAATTTACATTTCCCTGTCTGCCTGCCTGGCCCGCATATTGTCCCCAGTTAAAATCATCTGCAGAGGCACCGGCCTGCTGATACTTTTTCCAATCCTTGCCAACTTTATCGTAAAGTTTTCTCTTCTCCGGATCTTTTAATACCTCGTAAGCTTCTCCCAGCTCCTTAAATTTATCAACGGAAGAAGGGTCGTCCGGGTTTTTATCGGGATGGTATTTTGCAGCAAGCTTTCGGTATTTCTTCTTGATTTCTGCCTGCGAAGCATCCCGGCTCACTCCAAGTATGTTATAATAGTCTTTATACTCCATAGCATATCATTTTTTAATAGGTGCTGTTGCAAATGTAGTGCCACTGCACATTACTTTGCGATATTGACAGCTTTTAAGGGTATAAATTTTATTTTTATGAAGATCTTACAGCGTTACATCCGATCTGCTTACGATCCCAACTATATTCATGCTTATAAAAAAAGCTCCTGTCAAACCTGACAGGAGCTTTTCACCTTAACCTTAACCTTAACCTTAACCTTAACCTTAACCATATAAACTATAGCTCTATTGCTATAAAGACATTTCTGCCTTGTCTGTTTACACGCAATAATGCAGCATCTGTTCCCTGATCCATTAAATTTTTCACTGCACCGTAAAAATCATCGGGATTAGCCACGATCTGATCAGCTACCTGCATCACAACGTCTCCGCGTCGAAGCCCTTGCCTGTAGGCATTACTTCCCTGGGAAATGTTAGTCACAACAACCCCTTCAATACCGGAACTCAGGTTAAGCTGTTGACGTACAGAATCGGTTAGCTCGTCAACAGAAAAACCGAGAGCTTCCCTCACATCTTCCATATCATCAGAAGTCATGTTTTCTGCAACGGCTTCCGTTTCAAGTTCACCAAGTTCGATGGTGTATTCCATCGTCTCACCTTCTCTGAACACTTCAAGTTCAATCGTATCACCCGGTTTTTTCGATCCGATGGCTACGCGGAAATCTCTCCACGAGTCAAATTCTTCACCATCGAGTTTTACAATAACGTCACCATCTTGCAAACCGGCTTCATCTGCAGGGCCATCAGGAACAACTTCGCCCACAACAACACCACCGGGGCTATCAAGACCCAGGGCACGTGCCATGGTTGCATCTACCTCTCCGCCGAAGCTAATTCCAAGGTAGCCTCGGGAAACACGGCCTTCCGTAATCAGAGCCTCCATCACATCTCGCGCCATATTTACGGGAATGGCGAATCCAATACCCTGACTTCCGCCGCTTCTGCTTGCAATGGCGGTGTTAATACCAATCAGCTCCCCGTCCAGATTGATGAGTGCTCCTCCGGAATTTCCAGGGTTAATAGCTGCGTCTGTTTGAATGTAATTTTCAAAAACGTTTAGTCCCAGGGATGTTCGTCCGCTCGCACTAATAATGCCTTTTGATACTGTATGCGCAAAATCCTGGCTTAACGGACTTCCAATTGCCAATACCATTTCGCCTGTTCTAATAGTTTCGCTGTCTCCCATAGGAATTGCTGTGAGACCAGGTTGATCGACTTTCAGTACAGCGATATCACTTGCAGGATCAGTACCCACAATTTCAGCTTCCAGTTCTTCGCCTTCATATAAAATTACACGGATATCGTCTGCACGCTCAATCACGTGATTGTTCGTTAGTATGTACCCTTCTTCAGATACAATAACACCAGAACCAAGCCCGCTTCGCTGGTACTCCCGCTCCTGATCAAACCGGGGATCATCAAAAAAGAAAGAGAAGGGAGATTGCTGTCTTACGCGTACCGTCTGGGTGGTTGTAATTGTAACCACAGCAGGGTTTGCCTGTTCAGCAACATTGACAATAGCGTCATTAAAATCCTTAAGCGTGTTGATTTGTATTTCATTTGATGGAGTAACCTCATTCTGGGCATAGTCCGGTTTTTCAAGCGCCATTTCATCACTGCCACTGACTGGTTTATCTGCCGTAATGTATATTCCGGCAATAAACGAGAGTGCAGCAAACACAATGGCAATAGCAATCTTCAATCGATCCATAGTTGTAATCAATAGTTATTTAAATTTTAGTTCGAAAGTGTAAACGTTTAGCAACGCTTTTATTGCATTAACTAAACAAACTTCAAAAAAATGCCTGAGTCGCATGTCAATGCAACTCAGGCTCTAACTAACCTGCTCTCTTTAGGGGACTAAGAAGAACAGCTCTTTCAATAATTATTTTATATCAATTTGTTTTTTGAGACTCTTTTCACTCTTATCAACAGTTATTGTGAGAATTCCGTTTGTATAAGATGCTTTTATTGATTCGTAATCAGCATTTTCGGGCAACGTGAACGATCTGGAAAAACTTCCGTAATGCGTTTCTACCCGGTGATACTGCTTGTTATCATCTTCTTTTTCAAACTTGCGCTCACCGCTAATTGTGAGTGTATTATTTTCAACGTTAAGATTGATGTCTTTCTTATTCATTCCCGGAACTTCAACATCAATAACGTATTGTTTCTCGGTTTCTGATATATCAATGCTAGGTGCAAACGAATTTCTGCGTGTTGCAACAGCATCATTAAAAAATTCATCCATAATATCAGAGAAACGCTTGCCAAAAATGTCGGTTTCGGGTCGGTTATATTTTATAAGTGTCATAATGGGTCACCTGTTTGGTTAATTTTCTGTTAATTACCTTCACTTTAAGGTATGCAACAGACTTGCCAAACGATGATTTCACCCAGTTTCATGACACTCTTAACGCGGTGTCTGCAGGTTTTTCACAACCTAAAAACTATTCAGACCGATTGTCAGCCAACACTCGACACTCTGACTTGGAAGATCTGCAAAGTTGACCGAAACATCTCACATATAATGACCCTTTACTCTCTATCCGTGGCTTTTGTTCCACTCTTTTGCTACGAGAAATGCCATTTCCAGGCTTTGTTCGTAATTAAGTCTCGGATCACAGTAGGTTTCGTAGTTGGTGCCCAGGCCGTCTTCGTTCAAACCATTTGCGCCACCCACACACTCGGTAACATTATCACCGGTAAGCTCCAGATGAACACCTCCCAGATGACTGGCTTCTGAACGGTGTACATCAAAGGTTGCTTTGATTTCGCTGAGGATCTCATTGAAATTTCGTGTTTTAACATCGTCTCCGGTGGCATAGGTATTGCCGTGCATGGGATCGCAGCTCCAAACAACGGGGTGGCCGTTTTGCTTTACAGCACGAATAAATGTAGGGAGGTGTTTTGGAACCTGTTTGTGGCCCATGCGGGTAATGAGTACGATTTTACCTGCTTCATGGCTTGGATTCAGCGTATCCAGCAGCGACAGGAGGTTGTCCAAATCAAAAGGCGGGCCTACCTTAATACCTATGGGGTTCTGTATACCTTTTAAATATTCGATGTGGGCGCCGTCGAGCTGCTGTGTACGGTTGCCGAGCCATACCAGGTGAGAACTTAGGTTAAACCAGCCGTGTTTTCTTGGCACTCTGCGGGTTTGAGCCGAATCATAAAAGAGATTCAAAGCTTCGTGTGAGGTATAAAAGTCGACCTTATGAGTTGTATTTAACCGATTGGGAGTAATGGTGTCCATAAATTTGATGGTTTTGTTGATAGAGCTCACCATCTCCTCATACTCTTTATAGAACTCGTTATTCTTCATAAAATCGAGTTCCCACTGTTCCGGGTGCTGCAGATCGGCAAAGCCTTCATCACTTAAA
>DATGBT010000129.1:0-8714 GCA_035312505.1 Balneolaceae bacterium
TTTGGACTCCGGCCATCCCTGTTTTTCAAAATGGTGATGGATGGGCGTCATCAGAAAAACCCTTCGGCCTTCACCATATTTCTTCTTTGTATATTTAAACCATGACGTTTGGATGATTACGGAAACGGTTTCCACAAAAAATATTCCGCAGATTATTGGCAGTAAAAGCTCTTTGTGAATCATAATGGCCAGTGCGCCAAGTGCCCCGCCAAGTGCAAGCGAGCCCGTATCACCCATAAAAACCTGGGCAGGATGGGAGTTGTACCAGAGAAAGCCGAGACAGGCACCTACCAGGGACGCTGCAAAAATTGTGAGTTCTCCCGATTGAGGCAGATACATAATATTCAGAAACGAAGAAAAATCGACCCTGCCTGATACGTATGCAAATATTCCGAGAATAACCCCGGCAATTGCAGATGTTCCGGATAGCAAACCATCCAGGCCGTCGGTGAGGTTAGCTGCGTTACTAACGCCCGTTATGATAAACACGACTGCAGGGATATAGATCAGCCATCCATACTCCTCACCAAAAAAAGCGTAATCGATATGAACTTCTTTTAAAAACGGTACGGTGGTAATGGTGTTAAAATCATCAAAAGCCGGCCAGAAGTAGAGTGCAGCACCCAGAACCAGCCCCGTTGCTACCTGTCCGATCACTTTAAACCATCCGTGAAGACCGGCCTTATCTTTGCGGACGACTTTAATGTAGTCATCAATAAACCCTACAATACCGAGCAATAAAACCACGAAAATGATCAGCCATGTATAAATACTGTCCATGCGCATCCAAAGGAAAGCGGGCAAAAGCGTAGCTGTAATTATAATCACACCACCCATTGTTGGTGTGTTCGCTTTACTTAAGTGCGATGAAAGCCCGATATCATCCCGTATAACTTCTCTGAGCTGCATTTTTTGCAGCCAGAGTATCATTTTTTTACCTACAATAAGACTGAGAATAAGAGCCGTTGCCGCAGCAAATGCCGTTCGTGTGGTGATAAATTCAAATGCACCAAAACCGGGCGGGGCCCAAATCTCATTCATATAAGAGAGAAGTTCATATAACATCAGCCTGCCTCCCCGGTTGGTTTAGCAGATTTAAGAACGTTGAGGGCATCTCTGGCAATCTCTCGATCATCGAAATGAGATCGTACTCCGTTTACCTCCTGGTAAGTTTCGTGTCCTTTCCCTGCAATGAGAATAATGTCGTTTTTACCCGCCGTTTTAATACTGTGCTCAATTGCTTCACGGCGCGAGACAATTCGTGTATATGATGCGTTCTCTGAAAAACCGGTAATGATTTCATCAATAACCGAGTCGGGATCTTCTGTTCTGGGATTGTCGGAGGTTACAATAATTCGATCGGCATACTTCTCTGAAATTTGTGCCATCACCGGTCGTTTTTTTCTGTCTCTGTCCCCGCCGCATCCAAAAACGACCGTTAGCTTCTGTCTCTTCTTTTTAAACTCTTTGATGGTTGAGGCTACATTATCCAGTGCATCGGGTGTATGGGCGTAATCAACGAAAATCGTGGGGGTTTGATCGCTAATCCTACTTGAGGATACCCGCTCCATACGGCCGGGAGCTCCGTTGCATTCACTGAGAAGCGTTGCTACATGAGCACCATCAAAACCAAGTGCAGTGCAGGCAAAGAGAGCTTCTATCACGTTATAGGCATTAAATCGTCCTACTAACGGCGAGTCGATACGGGTGCCATCAATGAGAATGGAAAGACCGGAAGCATCAGATTTTTTTAACTCACCACGCATCAGTCCCTTATCTTTCAGGCTTACGCTAATCACATTGGCAGGCGTAGAGTTAACAATCCATTCACCCCGCGAATCATCTGCATTTGTAATTGCCCAGCTGGTGCTGTCGAGACCATTAAAGAGCTTTTTCTTTGAAGAAGCGTAATCGTTAAATGATGGGTGATAATCGAGATGATCGTGACTAAGATTCGTGAATACGGCAGCATCAAAGGGAATCCCTTTTACCCGTTTTTGATCGAGTGCGTGAGACGATACTTCCATTACAAGGTGTGTGCTTCCTGCCTCTACCATTCTCTTCATGTCGGCAGCCAGTTCAATGGGATCTGCAGTGGTGAGACGGCTCTGAAGCGACTCATTAAGAATACGTTTCTCTACGGTGCCTAAAAGCGATGCCTGAACGCCAAGTTTGGTAAGAACCTGCCATATAAGAGTGGCTACAGTGGTTTTACCGTTGGTTCCTGTTACCCCGATTACCGTTAACTTCTCAGCCGGGTTTCCGGCAAAAAATTGAGCCAGAGGTCCTAATAATTTCTTCGTTTTCTTTACCGTAATCACACAAATATCGGGGGAGGCCTCAATTTCATCTTGAACCATAATGGCTGCTGCACCCCTTTTCACCGCTTCATCAATGAAGTTGTGACCATCGGATTTTACTCCCTTCACAGCAATAAACAGATCTCCGGGTTCGATCTCTCTGGAATCCTGGCATAGTTTTCCCAGCGGACGACGGCATTCGCCTTCTACCCGGCTTGGATCACAAAATTCTATGAGTCTTTCGATTGTCATTACTGTTTTTCTGCTGTTGTTGCTACAACCATTGATTTCGCTTTTCCGCGCACCGTAACGGTTCGTCCGGTCTGCATACGTTCTCCGGCTTTAGGGAACTGTGCAAATACAGTACCGCTGCCTACGGTTTGAACGTCAAGGCCTGCGTTCATTAAACGGTTTGTTGCTTGTCGCATACTTAACCCACTGAGATCGGGAACGGTTGAATAGTTTTCCTGAGTGAGCTCTTCGCCCGTTTCTAACTGCAGTTTCAAAATGGTGTTTCCGCTAATTTCAGTGCCGGGAGCAGGTGATTGAGCGGCAATAAAACCATGTTCGCCACTCGCCTCGAAGGGGAGACTCATATTCTTCATTAGCACTTCGGCTTGTTCAAAGGATAATCCTACAAGCGATGGTGCTTTTTTCCTGCGGTTGTTTTCGACAAGAAGATTTTCGGGACTGCGGTCAATCGTGTTTCCAAGACTGGATACCCGTTTAGCAATCTCCTTAAAAATGGATCCTGCCGTAAATCCGCCATAAATACTTGTACGGGGTTCATCAAGAAGAACAAGTATGATATATTCGGGGTCATCAACGGGAAAGAAGCCAACAAAGGAAGCGTTGTATTTGGCACGGTACTGACCGTCAATATATTTTTGAGCGGTACCGGTTTTTCCTGCAATCCGAAGTCCTTCGATCGATGCCCATCCTGCTGTTCCCGAATCAGATACAACTTTTTCAAAAACAGGCTTTAGCTTGTTGATTGTACTCTCTTTGGCAATTTTTCGTATTACGTGTGGCTTTGTGGCTTCGATGGTTTCGCCCATTTCATTCGTAATACTTTCCACAATATAGGGCTGCATCAGATCGCCGTCGTTTGCAAATGCTGCATAGGCCTGTAGTATCTGAATGGGGGTGGCCTGAACTTCATACCCGATCGACATCCAAGGCAGTGTAACAAGGCTCCACTCAAAAGGTTTTTGAAGACGACCGCTCTCCTCACCGGGAAGGTCGATATGCGATGGGGTTCCGAAACCCATATTCCGGGCATACTGAAAAAATGTTTCGGGTTTTAATCGCATTGCAATTTCGGAGGTTGCAATGTTGGACGATTTGGCAATTACGTCTGTGAAGGAGAGGGTTCCAAGCGGGTCATGGTCCCGCATAAACTGCCCGTGAATCATTTTCACGCCATTTTCCGGTGTTTCAAACATCTCACCAAACTGCACCGCGTTCTGCTCAACAGCAGATATTGCGGTAACCAGTTTAAAGGTTGATCCGGGCTCGATCATATCCGTTATGGCAAAATTCTTGCGGTTTTCATTTTCCGCGGATCCCGGTGAATTGGGATTGAAGGTCGGATAATTTGCCATCGCCTTAACAGCTCCCGTTTTTGGGTTCATGATGATGGCGGTTCCCTTTAGAGCTTTGTGTCGGTCAATTCCACTTATCAGTTCCTCTTCTACGATCGACTGTATTTGCGAATTGATCGTAGTGTGCAGGGAATACCCTTGTTCGGGCTGGCTTTTTGGTGCGCCAACATATGCAAAAACCTTGTTATGGCGGTCTTTTCGCACTTGCTGCTCGCCATGTTGTCCCTTCAGTATCTCATTGTACTGTTTTTCAAGCCCGGCCATTCCGTCCAGATTGTGGTTTACAAATCCAATAACGTGGGCAGCAAGTGTCTCAAAATTATAAAGCCTCCGATACTCTTCTTCCAGAATAAGTCCGCGCGAACCCAGTGCGGCAAGCTCTTCATACGCTTCAACAGAAATATTTCGGTGTAAAACCACATATCGAGAACGGGTTGAGTTTCTGCTCATGATGTTTCGATAGTGCTGTGCGGATTGGCCGGTGTAGCGGCTTAAAATATCGGCTACCTGATTAATCTCCTCCCGGTTGTCGAGCGAATAGGGATCGGCTGCAACTTTAAAAGTAACCCTGTTCGAAGCAAGCAGTGCCCCGTTTTCATCAAAAATATGACCCCGCTCTGCCTGTATTTCAAGGGTGCTGATTGCCTGTGAACTCCAGAGTTCGCGATACCCCTCGCCCTGCAGGTAGCCTACACGTACGAGCTGTACAAGGATTGCCACAGGGATCAAAAGCAGCAATCCCAAAAGCAAAAACATACGGCTCATTATGGAGCTGCGTTCTTTCATTTGGAGTCCGAATCTACTTTTATAATTAAGTCTGCGGGACCGGCGTTAATAAATCCCTGTTGCCTGGCTTGCTGATAGATCTCTTTCGGACCGGTCATGCGGTCGTAAATCAGCCTTTTTTCGTGATACTGGCGCATAGCGCGGTTATGTTCAATCTGCAGCTGATTTACTTCAAGAAGCGTCTGCTGCGTATTGAATACATGGTTTATGTAGTAAATCCCACAAATCCCGATCAAGAGACTTGCGAGCACAATCTTCCAGGGGGTAAAAACCGGAAGTTTATTTGTTATTGATTTCTCATTTGTTCGCGTGCGTCTGCCATGAGAAGGGGCAGAGCCGTCTGTATCGAACACTTTTCGAAGATTCTTTCTTTTATTTTGAGAAGGTTTACCTTTTGAAATACCTTTAAAAGTTTTTTTGGCCGGAGTTTTTATATACATTTATTCCTCCGTCTTCTTCTCTGCTACCCGTAATTTGGCGCTGCGGGCGGCCGGGTTTTCTTTTATCTCTTCATCTGATGGCGTGATGATCTGCCGTGTGATGACCTGGATAGGCATGATTGGATTGCCAAAAAAATCCTTCTCTACTTTACCTTCAAAATTTCCGCTTTTGAAGTAGTTCTTTACTATTCTGTCTTCCAGCGAATGGTATGAGATTGCTACAATTCTGCCGCCTGGTTTCAGCAGTTCGAAAGCCTGTGTTAGTCCATCTTTCAGCACATCCAGTTCACGGTTTACCTCAATTCGAATTGCCTGGAAAACCCGTGCAACCGATTTGATAATGTGGCGTCCGTACAAAACGCTCTCAATGGCCTCTCGCAGTTCGAGTGTGGTTTCTATTGGCCTGCGGTTTATAATCTCTTTGGCAATTTGCCGGCTCAGACGCTCTTCACCATAATGATATATAATGTCTCTTAGGTTTTTATACTCATAGGTATTCACAACATCGTAAGCCGAAACGCCGCTCAGTTCGCTCATCCTCATATCGAGAGGGCCGTCTTTCTGAAAACTAAATCCTCTTTCGGCTTCTTTTATCTGATGTGTAGATACTCCAAGGTCAAAAAGAACACCGGAAATTTTCCCGTGAACGTTCGGGGGAATAATGGTTTTCAGGAAACCGAAGTTACCATCAATCATTGTAAACCGTTCATCTTTGCCAATCGCTTCGCCTGCAGCGGCACGGGCCTCTGCATCCTGGTCTACACCGAAAAGTTTTCCATCATCATTAAGCTGATCAAGAATAGCCATACTGTGGCCGCCGCCACCCAGTGTGGCATCGATATAGATTCCGGATGGGTCGGTAATCAAAAATTCCAGAGATGGATTGAGGAGTACTGGCGTGTGCGAAATATAATCTGTCATCACAAATCCCCCACCATCGTATCAAAAACATCACTCAAAACCTCTTCAGTGAGTTCCTGCGACTCTTCATCCGTGAGCTGCTCATCCTGTTTGTCAAGGTTTTTCGGGTTCCAGATTTCGATATATTTACCCATGCCAATGAACACGACAGATGAACCGATATTGGAAAATTCTGCAAGGGTTCCGGGAAGAGATATACGGTTCTGTTTGTCTAACGTTAAATCTTCAGCGTGCCGAAGAATGTTTCGTATAACCGTTCGCTCCCTCTTCTTAAAACTGTTAACTTTGTAGAGTTTATTTTCAACTTTTTCCCATTCATCATTAGGGTATAGGTACAGGCAGGCTTCCAGGCCCCTGATAATGGTAAAACCTTCGTTTGCTTCGGGGGAGAGGGCTTTACGCAGCTTGGCAGGGAAGGCAACTCGGCCTTTACTATCTACACTGTGTTCATATTGCCCTTTGAAGCTCGGCACGATGGTTCTCTTTTATGGATTGCTAAATTTTATAGACAGTGCTGTATGAAGATGATACAGAACATCTCCCACTATCTCCCACTTCTCCCCACAATGTAGGTTATTGATCGCTACTTTGTCAAGAAAAATGTTATGCGCAGAAAATAAATCAGTCCGGAAATTCCATAAAAACCCGTTTCACGATAAACAGAAGTGATTTTTAGAGCTTTACGATTATGAGTGAATGCTTGTGGGAGATGGTGGGAGGGATTTGGCTGGAAGAAAAAATGCACACAGCATAAGATAGCTAAACGTCTACCGGGCTATGATTACAGGGTTTTGGGAGACGGAGGGATGGATTTACGCATGTAGGATTTAGAGACAGGTATAATAATGTCAATAAATCACTACTTCTTATGAGATATTTAATAATTCTATTTACTGTTCTGCTATTTACTACAGGTACGGAGCAAATTCTGGGGCAGGAGAAAGGCTCGGTTGTTTATGAACTCAATTACAGCAGAAGCGATATTTCGATGATGCAAAAAAAAGCTGCAGAAAAGGGTATTGCCGTAAAAGATTTAGCTAACTGGATTGTTAAAAACGGAACCGTATCAGCAAAAAATAATAGTATGGGAACTGAGACGCCCGGACAAGGCGTGTTAACTATATTTCTGACAGATGAAAATGGATCTGTTGTAAGGCAGGAAAATGTGTCGGTAAGGTTGCCAAATGAGAGATCAATGATTACTTCTCTTCTCAATTCATCAGCTCTTGCCGGAGTGATGGAAAGAATACTGCCTGGAATGGCCTTTTACCCAGACAGCGTGTTCTATCCGGATTCTGTCTTCTACCCAGACAGTGTCTTTAAAACATCAAGGGAAGCCCAAACAATAGTGGCTGAAGTTAGCCGAAAGGCAGGTAGTGAGGGAGATGGAGAGTACAATATCGTTTTGATGATTTCACCTGGTGGTCCGGATTTTGAGCTACCAGTAAATCCCGGATACGTATTATTCAACGGTAACTTCAGATAGTGAAGCTATCGGTGTTGAAGCTGAAACCGTTACTGTTCGAAATATTTTTAGTCGTTTATTCAGACACAGGTTCTATTATGCGGCTTTTCGGCTCTTTTCGTGGGGTAGGTACAGGTAACTGTTGCTGTATTCGTCTGACAGGGGTATTAAAAATCGATTATTAATTAGACAAACTCCTCTAATACTCTCAAAATAAACTGGGATTTTCCGCCTCTCCCAAAAATATTTTCTACAAGGTAAAGGGCAGGTTTTCAACTTATAAATTATCAATACATTACAGGCGTGTATAGAAAGGCGTAAATCAATCAATAACAGGAGTATTTAACCTATATAAGTTATATTTATAATAAAGAGAGGTTCAAATAAGTGACCAATAGTATAAGAGGAGAGAGGAAACATTAAACCTTACATAAGGAGGAAACAATGTGGTACAATAAACGACTCTTCAAAGCAGCTGCAACAATCCTTTTTGTCTCAATATTTGCGTTTGGATGCAGCGACGACTCTACAGGCCCTGAAGTTGATGAGGGACCACCACCACCAGTCTTTAGTATCAGCTCACTTCAAACAACTCTTGTAGGGGGAGATCCCGGAATAAGGTTCTTGGCTTCTTCTAATGTCAGGGTTCGTTTTGTAGAGATTGTTGTAACAAATCCTAATGGGGATGGCATTTCGTACAGTCCACAAGGATTAATTATGCGAGCTGGCGAGACGTTTGATCTGCAAGAACCTGGAATTGCTTTTTTTAGATGGAGTGGAAACTGGAGTTTTAAATTTGTGGGTAACCACGAACCAGGCGGACAAGAATTTACTGTGACACAGGGTATGACTGTGAGTGCAAAAGATCTGCCTGACTGAGAAAGTAAAACATAGATAAAATGACTGATTCGATGATAAATTGATCAGACAGCATAAACTGTATCTAAAATCGCGAGCCCTGTCAAAAAACAGGGCTCTTTTTTGATTGTGAAATGTTCACACCCTCTTAGCAGAAGGGACGCCGGATTATATTTTCAGCAAATCAGCTAAGACTCCGGCAGCGGTTACCTCTTTTCCGGCACCGGGCCCCTGAATAATGAGAGGCTGATCAGAATACCGGTCTGATTTAATGAGCAGTAAATTATTGGTGCCTGCCAGCTGACCCAGCGAGGAGTCTCTGTTAACAGATTCCACACCG